>NZ_JAHZMK010000056.1:0-265 GCF_020387775.1 Photorhabdus antumapuensis | reverse complement strand
GCCAGATCAGTATATTAGACCACTTAAACAAGAGTGGCTTAGTAGGTTGATGAGTGCATGATGCTGCATGCATCTGGTTGCGTTTTGTGAGAAGTAAAGATTATAAAACACAGTAGCTTGATCAAAAGCGGTAAATGTTAAAGGCCACCGGGAGGTTACCCCGATGGCCTTAGCTACGTTTCCGTTATCTATTTCAGAAATGCGCGGATCAGCTCTAAAAGCGCGATTAACGCTTTGAGAACAATGATAGCAGTGTCAATAAATG
>NZ_JAHZMK010000055.1:0-39882 GCF_020387775.1 Photorhabdus antumapuensis | reverse complement strand
GGGGGTTCTTCGGCGCTGGCAATCATTATTTTGAAAAAAATTGATCGTTTGATTAATTCCACAGCAAAGCTCTACTTTATACCTACTTACCAACAGATTTATCCACATATGGCTAGTTGGATGAAAATTTGTCGAGCATCACGCAAACGTTTTCGTTACAATTCGGTGGTTAAAATCATCAAGCGATTTTATCTGACTACATTGAAATGTTATTGCAGTGCCCATTTTTTATGTCCTGATATAGTGGGTTCTTCCCAATAACATGTTACTGCCTTACAAAATCCAAGGGATCAAATCAATGCAACAGCTTCGTCCAATCCGTCGTGCCCTGCTTAGCGTTTCCGATAAATCAGGGGTTGTTGAATTTGCAAAAGCCTTATCTCAACGCGGTGTCGAATTGCTTTCTACTGGTGGCACAGCCCGTTTACTCGCTGAATCAGATCTAAAGGTTACTGAAGTTTCAGACTACACCGGTTTTCCTGAAATGATGGATGGCCGTGTTAAGACGCTGCATCCTAAAGTACATGGCGGAATCCTTGGCCGCCGTGGACAAGATGATGAAATCATGGCACAACACCAAATCTCACCGATCGATATGGTGGTTGTGAATCTATATCCATTCGCTCAGACCGTCGCTAAACCCGATTGTACTTTGGCTGATGCCGTTGAAAACATTGATATCGGCGGACCAACGATGGTTCGTTCTGCGGCTAAGAACCATAAAGATGTAGCAATTTTGGTTAATAGTAATGATTACGAAAAAATCATTGAAGAGATGGATAACAATCAGGGGTCATTAACACAATCAACCCGCTTCGATTTAGCCATTAAGGCTTTTGAACACACTGCTGCTTATGACAGTATGATCGCTAACTATTTTGGCAAGCTGGTTCCTCCTTATTATGGCGATACGACTCAACCATCAGGACGTTTCCCTCGTACTCTGAATTTGAATTTCATTAAAAAGCAGGATATGCGCTACGGTGAGAACAGCCATCAGGACGCTGCTTTCTATATAGAAGAGAATCTCTCTGAATCATCCATTGCAACTGCAACTCAGTTACAAGGTAAAGCGCTTTCCTATAACAACATTGCTGATACCGATGCAGCGCTGGAATGTGTTAAGGAATTCGCAGAGCCCGCATGCGTTATTGTTAAGCACGCTAACCCATGCGGTGTAGCAATTGGTAAAGATATCCACGAAGCTTATGATCGCGCATTCAAAACAGATCCAACCTCCGCTTTCGGCGGTATTATTGCTTTCAACCGCGAACTTGATACTAAAACTGCACAAGCCATTATCGACCGTCAATTCGTCGAGGTAATTATCGCTCCTTCAATAAATGAAGATGCATTACCCGTGTTGGCTACCAAGCAGAATGTCCGTGTTCTGGTCAGTGGCAAATGGGAAACCCGCGTTGCTGGTCTTGATTTCAAACGAGTTAATGGTGGCCTACTGGTACAAGATCGCGATCTTGGTATGGTTGCAGCAACTAACCTACGCGTGGTTTCCAAACGTCAACCCACTGAACAAGAAATGAAAGATGCTCTGTTCTGTTGGAAAGTCGCTAAGTTTGTCAAATCAAATGCCATTGTTTATGCAAAAAATGATATGACCATCGGTATCGGTGCAGGCCAAATGAGCCGCGTCTATTCTGCAAAAATTGCGGGCATTAAAGCCGCCGACGAAGGTTTGGAGGTTCAGGGGTGTGCAATGGCTTCTGACGCCTTTTTCCCATTTCGTGACGGCATTGATGCCGCCGCAGCTGTCGGCGTAAGCTGTGTTATCCAACCAGGCGGTTCTATCCGTGATGACGAAATCATTGCAGCGGCTGATGAACACGGTATTGCTATGATTTTCACCGGCATGCGCCACTTTCGCCACTAATCAATAGCAGGAGTTAATCTGATGAATATTTTAATTGTCGGTAGCGGTGGACGCGAACATGCTCTGGCATGGAAAGCAGCTCAATCTCCTTTAGCTGATAAAGTCTATGTCGCTCCAGGAAATGCAGGAACTGCTCTAGAAAGCAATCTCGAAAATATTGATATCTCAGCGACAGATATCAACGGCTTGTTAGTATTTGCACAAAGCCATGATATTGGGCTGACTATCGTTGGCCCCGAAGTACCATTGGTGATGGGTATCGTCGATGCATTCCAAAAAGCCGGGTTGACTATTTTTGGTCCAACTCAAGCCGCCGCTCAATTAGAAGGCTCAAAAGCATTTACCAAAGATTTTCTGGCACGTCATCAAATCCCAACTGCGACTTATCAGAATTTTACAGAAATCGAACCCGCTCTTGCCTACCTAGATAAAGTCGGCGTCCCTATTGTCATAAAAGCTGACGGACTCGCTGCGGGTAAAGGTGTAATTGTTGCTATGACACGGGAAGAAGCCCAATCTGCAATAAAAGATATGCTAGCCGGAAATGCGTTTGGTGATGCAGGCCACCGTATTGTTATTGAAGAATTTCTAACAGGTGAAGAAGCTAGTTTTATCGTTATGGTCGATGGTAAGAATGTTATTCCGATGGCAACCAGTCAGGATCATAAACGCATAGGTGATGGTGATACTGGCCCAAATACTGGCGGAATGGGGGCCTATTCTCCCGCTCCAGTTGTCACCGATGCAATCCACCAGCGTATTATGGAAGAGATTATTTATCCTACTGTTAATGGTATGGCTGCCGAGGGCCATGTCTATACTGGTTTTCTTTATGCCGGCTTGATGATCAACCAAAATGGCGAACCAAAAGTGATTGAATTTAATTGTCGCTTTGGTGATCCGGAAACTCAACCCATCATGATGCGTATGCGTTCTGATCTTGTTGAACTCTGTCTAGCTGGTGCAAAAGGCGAGCTTGCTGGTAAAACGTCTGATTGGGATGAACGCCCTGCTCTGGGTGTGGTACTCGCTGCCGGTGGGTATCCTGCTGATTATCACAAAGGGGATATTATTCATGGCTTGCCCCAACAAGAAAATGAAAATAGCAAGGTTTTCCATGCGGGTACGGCAATGAAAGGCAATGACGTGATTACCGCAGGTGGACGCGTTCTGTGTGTTACAGCATTAGGAGAAACCATTATAGATGCACAGAGAAATGCTTACCAACAAGCAGAAAAGATTGAATGGAATAGCTGTTTTTACCGCAAAGATATCGGATATCGGGCAATTAACCGATTGAAGTAACCATAAAACTGACGAGGGTCAGAGGCTGTCCTTCGTCGGTTCCCAACGACAAAAGTCATTATTCGCTACCAACAATAATTCGCGGCCAGCAGGCGCTTCCAACCAAGCAATGGTTAATTGGCTGTAGCTGCTTTTTTCGCGCTGCTCAAGCCATGACCTCGCGTAAGGTTCAAACTCAAGGGAAATCGTTTCACCTGCACAGGTAGTGACTTTACCGTTACTCCAGTGCCCTTGCACCAAACGCACATTTCCCACTATCAACGCATCACTTAATTCAAGTGTCCGTTTAGCATCAAACTGCATACGAACAATATCATCGCTGGAAAGTGGCTCTCGTCGCATTTTCGACTGCTTTTGCATAAAAATCACATCACCGGATTTATTCAAACGAAGTTGTTCAGATAGTGGATTTTTATCATTCAAAATTTCACGACGAATTTGGCGCAAATCTCCCTGCTTATATTCATAAAAAGTCACGACAGTATTGTCATTACGGTAGGGGCTGTAAACACTCATCAGAACCCGAGGTTTACTGTTCTGATCATTGAGACGCCACAAGCGGACAACACCATCATCGGCAATGAATCCACTTGCGCTGAAAGAAGGTTCTTTAGGTTGATTGGTACAGGCGCTGAGCGCGAAGACGAATCCTAGTGTCATCAGCCCCTGACGAACCAACAAAAGGGGATAAATAATACCCCTTCTATTTTTTCTTTTTTGCAATGAAATTATTTAACTGCGTCTTTCAGAGCCTTACCAGCAGAGAAAGCAGGTACGTTTGCAGCCGCAATTGTAATTTCTTTACCGGTTTGCGGGTTACGGCCAGTACGCTCTGCACGGTGGTTAACTTTGAAAGTACCAAAACCTACCAGTTGTACTGAATCGCCCGCTTTCAGGGATTCGGTGATTGCATTCAAAGTTGATTCCAGAGCAGCTTTTGCCTGAGCTTTAGTCAGGTCTGTGCTTTCTGCGATTGCATCAACTAATTCAGTCTTATTCATAGATTATCCTTACAGTGTGTTTATCGTTTGCAAAGCATCGAGTGCGACGGATATGCCGAATGACAGCACCCCTGCATACACGCACCGATAGCCACTTCTTTTCACCCCCCAAATGTAGAACAGAGTGGGGGCAAAAGTGAAGCCTTTGAACATGGCATTTAAAGCATTAAATCACGTTTTTTCACTTTACTGCGTTAAATTTATACCAATGTTGCTCGTTCCTGACTCCCGGAGGTCAGCTTTCAATCCTTTAATCAACTCAATATCCCGCTCTTCGCAGCTAACCAATAAGCGATAAATTTCCCATTGGATGTCCCACTCTTGTTCAATAGCAGGTAATATTTTTAGTTCTTCATCGGTCATTTCTTTCCCGACCTGAGTCATTTCAAGCATAGCAACAGTGCGAATTGAAATTTCACTCACTGCAATTGCATGCTCCAATGTTTCACCACTCAGATAAGCGTGAATAATTTCCCCTAACGCAATACATGCATCAATTGCCGGGTACACACCGTAAATATCGTAATCATCTGCTGAGGGAATAACTTGTTCCAACTTTTCCAGCTGATTATCAAAATTCACCTTGGCATCTTTTACAACTAATATTTCCCACACCAAATCCAGAATACGGCGGTAAATAGCAGGTTCTGCAAATGCCGTCTGGCAACAGAACATCTGGTAATTTGGATACATCCGTTCGCACAGACTTGCCATAAAGGTCAGATGCTGCCAGCTTTCAAATTTCTCCAGCCGTAAATGTATCGGGTTTCGTAACATTAGCTTTTACTCATTATGCACAATTTGCTCCGCAGTTTACCTGAAATTCAAGAATATCCACACGCTTACACCGAATTTAAGGATTTTTCTGTATCATTTGTTCAAAAAACGGCCTATTTGAGGCTGCACCATCGGCCCAACGGGTTGTTTCAGGCAGACGATATCCCTTCATACAACATTCCACCCATAACAATGCACTATCAAGACTGATTCGGTGCCCTGTAGAAATGTACAATGGATTACAACGTTTTTTACTTCGCCATACCCAACCAATCTGTTCCCCTTTATCAATCAGAGGCTGGCAACTGCCGGGCTGTTCTCCTAATGGTTCACTTTCACCACATAAACGACGTTTTGCCACACCAATTGTGGGTACATTAGCTAATAAACCAAAATGGCTAGCAACACCTAAACGACGTGGATGAGCAATGCCATGACCGTCCACCATGACCAGATCAGGTTTGTGTTTCAACAACTGCCAGGCAGCCATTAATGCAGGATATTCACGGAAAGAGAGTAAACCGGGAATATAAGGCAGCGTAGTTTCAATTCGAGCTATCTGATATTCCACCAGTTCAAGAGTAGGATAAGAGAGAACCGCTATCGCTGCGCGGGTAATCGCTCCCTGCTGTTCGAAACCCACATCAGCGCCAGCAATCAATTTAGGTGGGGAAAAATCATCATAACGGATAACCTGTTGAGCTTTTTCTATTTGTTCCTGACGTAATGCTTTCGTATTAATCATATTGTTACTGATGATATTTAGCTGAAAGTTTATGTACCGCTTCGACAAATACACCCGCGCGTTCCGGCAGTACATCCTGATGGATACCATGACCAAGGTTAAAGACATGACCAGAACCCGTCCCAAAACCTTGCAAAATTGTCGAAACTTCCTGCTCAATCCGCTCTGGAGAGGCGTATAGCATGGATGGGTCCATATTGCCCTGCAAAGCGACTTTACTGCCCACACGACGGCGCGCATCGGCAATATCTGTCGTCCAATCCAAACCAAGCGCATCACAACCGGTTTCAGCCATTGCTTCCAGCCATTGTCCACCACCTTTGGTAAACAGTGTCACCGGCACACGACGACCTTCATTTTCACGGATCAGGCCATCAATAATTTTGTGCATATAATGCAAGGAAAATTCCCGATAATCTCGCCCCGTCAATACCCCACCCCAAGTATCGAAAACCATCACAGACTGAGCACCTGCTTTAATCTGAGCATTGAGATAAAGAATAACGCTGTCTGCTAGCTTATCCAGCAACAGATGCATTACGGCAGGTTCGGCATACATCATTTTTTTGATTTTAGTGAATGCCTTGCTGCTACCACCTTCCACCATATAAGTTGCCAGTGTCCACGGGCTACCGGAAAATCCAATCAAAGGAACCTGACCCGCCAGTGCCTTACGAATCGCACGCACGGCATCCATCACATAGCCCAACTCCATTTCCGGATCAGGCACCGGCAGTTTTTCCACATCAGCACGGCTGAAAACAGGAGATTTAAAACGCGGACCTTCACCTGCTTCAAAATAGAGCCCCAGTCCCATAGCATCAGGAATAGTGAGAATATCAGAGAAGAGAATTGCCGCATCTAGCGGATAACGCCGCAAAGGTTGTAAAGTGACTTCACAAGCGAGCTCAGTATTTTTACACAAAGCAATAAAATCACCGGCTTCAGCACGAGTAGCTTGATACTCAGGTAAATAGCGGCCAGCCTGGCGCATCATCCAAACAGGCGTAACATCAACGGGTTGACGTAGTAAAGCTCGCAAATAACGGTCATTTTTCAGCTCATTCATGACAGGCTCCATTTATTTATTGGCCGCAATATAATCTGACTACAATAATTAGGTGCCATTGTAACATGGCAGGTAGATCCCTCCCGTTGAATTGCACCAAACTGTACATTACGCATTCCGGCACAGAACAATCGTATCTTCAATCAACCGACGAGCAATCGTATTGTGGGGTGGAATCAATGGCAGTTGATCATAGTGATACCAATCCGCACTAATCAGCTCTTGCGGATCATGACGGATCTCACCACTGTCATAATCAGCCAGAAATGCCACCATCAATGAATGAGGGAAAGGCCATGGTTGAGAAGCCACATAACGTAAGTTGCGAATTTTAATATTACTCTCTTCCATCACTTCGCGGGCCACAGCTTCTTCGAGTGTTTCACCGACTTCAACAAATCCCGCAAGGACTGTATACATGCCTTCACGATGACGTTGGTGTTGAGCCAGCAAAATATGATCATCCCGACGAATACCGACGATAATACAAGGTGCAATCTGCGGATAATAACGTTCGTGGCAGTGATGACACAAACAAGCCCATTCACTGACACTATGATGCATTGCACTGCCACAATAACCACAATATTGATGAGAGCGATAAAATTCCGCCAATTGCACTCCCCGGCCAGCTAATTGAAACAAGCCACGATCACTTGCAACAATTTGCCGTAAGGAAACCATATTTGCAGCCATTTTCTGACGAATAAGCCAAACTTTCTCACCTTGCCATTCACCGATAGGCAAAGCTATTTTTCCTTGCAGTGACCATTGATTTGCCATTCCAAAAGGTAATTCGCCTTTAGGGAGACAAATACGATTTTCATCGCTGATAATCCACCAGCCACGTTCTGTGCCTGTAATTTGTTGTTGCATCATCACTATGACATCTTAATTTTAATATCTGTATAAATCATACACTTTTTAATCAGAAAAGCGTGTTTTATTACTATTACCATATACCGTATTGCTCGATCTGATTGTAATAGGCATTATTCTCAACTATTCAATAGACTTTGACCTGAGGAGCACAACACCATGTCACAACTGCTTGCCGTGTTTGATCTGGATGACACCTTAATTTCCGGGGATTCCAGCGCTATCTGGACAGAGTTTTTATGGGAAAAAGGCATCATTACTGATCCAAGTTTTATCGAAGCAGATAAAAAAATGATGGCTGATTACAGCGCTGGTTCACTGGATATGAGTGGTTATCTGGCATTCAACCTGCAAACACTGCATCAAGTTCCACAAGAACAAGTTGATCTTTGGCTGACTGAATTTGTTAACGAAAAAATCAGACCTCGATTTTATCCGCAAGCCAAAGCTCTTGTTGCTGAGTATCAACAGCAGCAAGTCCCAGTGATAATCATTTCAGCTACAGTTTCTTTTATTGTGAAAAAGATTGCTATCGAATTGGGTATTCATACTGCTCTGGGCATTGATATGGCAATAGAGAATGGCTGTTATACCGGCCAAATAGACGGTATTGCGACTTTTCGCGAAGGGAAAGTCGAACGAATAAAACAGTGGCTGGAACAACAAAATAATTATCCTGAAATTATTCGTTTTTACAGTGATTCAATTAATGATCTACCAATGTGTCAATTTGCCGACGAAGTCATTACGATTAATGCCGACACCCGTTTAAAAGCCCAAGCACAACAACATGGCTGGAAACAATTAACCTGGTCACTGTAAATACTTTCAATCAGTAAGGGTTGTAGTTTTCACAATCCCTTCTATACTACTGCTTACTTTCTTGTCGGAGTGTTTAACGTAAGCTATTTTGCCGTATTATATTAATTAGACAATCATTGAGTGTATTACGTTATTTAACATCTCTGCATTCGTATAGTAATCCAAAATACAGGTTGGAGGTATAGTGGCCGACAAGGAGTGTGCCACTATATTATTCAGAGGATATAGGCTGTATGCCCCTTCCCTCCCACCTGAAATGATATGCTCAAGATAAACAGGCTTAGTTTGTATGGTAGGATAATTGAAGAAACACGGAGAGCCGTTTATCAATTTCTCAGGAGTAAGATCGGATATAGCCACGCCACTGTGAAGATAAAGATCGATAAACGCGAATTCTATCTGACGCATCTCATCAAGAACATCCATACAAATAAAATTATCGAAAACCATTTTCTGTGATTCGTTCATAGCCGTATTGCAAACCAGTTCATTTAAAAAAATATGTTCAGATAACTGACTTGGTATTTCAATAGTTGCGCGGAAATCACTGTGATAAAGACCTCCATTAATGCTAGACATACCGATACTAATCAGATGACCAATTTCATGAACCACCGTTTTTATTTCAGCGATTCCCAGTGGTTGATGAAATAAGGCAGATTTTAGATAAGTGGTTGATACAGAGCTATCAAAAATTTCGTCACAGGATATTGCTGTCACTGTACCTTGTATTTGACATGCTTGTATGACAAAACAAAATGAACGATCATTATGAGTTGATACACGAATAACATACCTATTCATCGACTCATGCTCAATACTAAAATGTGCCTGGCTATGCTTATTAAAGTAAGTGAAAATCAACCCGAGTATTTCAGACAAGTGAAAATTAAAACATGACAACGATAGTCTATTTACTAGATTTTTCTGGTACATACGGAATGTGGCTGGATCAGTGAACTGTTTTACATCAATTCCAAAATGATCACAAAGAGCTTTTAATGAATTTATAAGTTTATGATAATAGATTTCCAAAGTGTTCTTAACATTCTCAGGATCCTTATTGAAAAGATAATTACATTTATATGAAGCAAAATCTTTATACCCTAACCTTTGCACAAAATAATTTCTTGCTCCAACCATTTTATCTATAAGATAAAAAATTTTATTTAAAACTTCCTTATTCACATCATTAATCGAGTGTTTAACTTTATATGCTATATGTAGATTATCTATATTATTGCAATCGGAAAAAAATGATTTAAGGTGATGCTTATCTGTAGATATAAAATTCATACCACTAATATCAGACAGTAATTTATCATTTAAAAACCTAATAATATTTTTCAGATTTTTAATTTCATTAAAAACATTAATGTTACCATTATATATTCCATGCCCAATATAAATATCTTTGGCAAATCCCTCCCAATTTGGAGTATGAATGACACAATCCGCTAATTTTTTCTCAAGTTGGCTGAATGTCAAGAAAAAATTATTATGAGATATCTGTTCAAGAATATATTTATCATGCAAAATAGCCATTTCTGAATGAATAGAATTTATGTTCTGCATGATAAACTCCAAAACCTATTAAAATCAATTTGTATACCATGACAACAATAAGATAATATCGGGAATAACCTCTTAAGATGTTCCCTTGCATCTTGGTATGTAAAAATGCCTTTCTTTTCTACACACCATATTATCTGTTCAAGTATGTCAGCGACAATAATGTTGGCCAAATTAGAGAATATATCTTCAGGAATTGAAATATCTTCAGTCTGAGATCTTAGTGTTACAACATCATCATTCTTTGATATATTATCATAGTTTTTTACATAATGAACTTCCCCATAATAATAAACAAGTAGTTCAACATCTTTTCCAACAATTTGTCGTAATTGTTCTCTATCTTTATAACTTGCACCGGAGTTATTATATATTGAATTTTCATCATATATAGAATGTAACATTCCTGCATTACATACTGATTCTTCACAACCATATTTATTTAACAATTTAGCAGTATTAACCAAGTGTGACGAATGATGACGATCGTATATCTTGTCTTTATCAATTTGGTAAAACTTTTTAACTTTTGTCAATATGCTCATAAATCACCATAATTTTTATCATAAATAGAATCTATTTCTTCTTTATTTTTACTAAGTAAATCATCAAACATAGGAATATATTTCAGTAATAGAGCAACAACACATATTAGAAAACCACCAATAAGAAGTACAATAGAATAATTCCATTTTTCTATTATCATAGAGAAAAGGATGAAACCAAAAGGATTTCCTAACCCAATAAAAGCAGTATGAATGGTTTGTATTTTTACTCTATGTCTTTCAGGTATAGCAATGGAACGACTGGATTCTATACTGATATTATTCAGTACAACAGATACTCCAATTAAAAAAGCCAAAAGACACCATACAATATGGCTGATGAAGAAAGATAAACCGACCAAACATAATCCTATCATGAAAAATGAGAAAATAACGGTACGTACTTTACCGTATATTTTTTCAAAATAGGATTGGAAAAATACTGAAGCACAGATTGCACCAATAGCAGCACTCGCTTCTATTATTCCGATCACAATAGCACTTGAATGTTTTACTGACTCTACAAAATATGGAATAACAAGAGAAGAAAACGGAACCAGAATCATATTCACTAACAGTGATGAAAGGGCCCAATACGGCTCAAAACGATAACGAAAGAAAAGTCTTAGGCTGTTAAGTGCAGAAGAAGGATTATCTTCCTTCTTCTGTAAGATCCCTATCCCCCGATTGTTTATTCCATATAAAATGTATACGGATAGGACAATTAACCCACATAACGTCCATGTCATATTAATTATCCCTATAACTTCATATCCTGCCATTCCTAAACCGATACCAAACACATTCAGAGACGCCTGCAACAAAAATGTCTTACGATATGCCTCATCAAGTTCATGTTTACTGACAATAAATGGGATATAAGCATTCACAACAGGAGAATAAAGAGCATCGATTAAGCCAAGTATAATACTAATGATGAAGAAAAAGTATATTGACCCATCGTAACTAATGTTATAAAGGTAATATATTGTTAAAAAAAGAAATATAAGATTGAGTGCAACGAGAATTTTTTTCTTATCAAGATGGTCAAAAAGGTGTGACAGAACAAGCCCTGAAATAGTTCTTGAAAGAAAATAAACAAAAAGAAAATACGAAGACAATATTAGATGGTTACTCTTAATAAGACTTAAAGTGACCAGAGCTACAATTATTCGTGAACTCAAAATATATAATGCTTCCGAAGATCGTATTTTCCAAAAATCATCATTTAACTTCACTGGGAATAATCCTATTCATTTCTTCACTGATGCTATCTGCGATAGCATGCCCGATTTCTGTCAATTCTGCATGATTATCTATTATCTCTTTTGTATCCAAAAATTTTTTCAACGCAATATTAAATCGTGATCTAATTTCTTCTTCATAAATACCAGAGTATATATTAGACATTTTATATAAAGTTTGACAAATTCGGTTAAGTACAAAATAGGCATGAAATATGCCGATCATGGGTCTGCCATCTTCACGAAATGGAGCTTTATAACGTTCTTCAGGATCATTCAAGACAATATAATCTTGAGCATTAATAATATTTAATGCATGATGTGCACATTCATGAACGATATGCTCAATATAGTAAGGTACACTATTTTCATCCGCACTATAAAGTAGGATCATTCCCCACATATTAAAATTGCAACCTGACCTGATATAATTTCCTTCTGTTTTTCCGGTAAGATATATTGTGTCAATAAAAGATACACATTCAAGATAGGTATTTTCATCATAATTTTTCAATAATTCCAGTGCTTCTTGTATCTTCCTTATATCCTCTTTTACTTCATGTACAAATCGGTATCCAACCCTGACTCCTTTATCATCCTGCTCCAATATTTTAAAAAGCATGTTCATATCAAATACAGGCTCGATAAAATAATCCAATGCTTTAATAGATAGCACTGGCTTTCCCGTGTAACCCTGACATTTTTCTATAGCATTCCGAATGTAATTAATACATAGTTCCTTATTACCCTTTTCGGCCGCATCGATAGCCAAATAATGAGAAGCACATAAATCCCACTTTATAAAAAATTCATCAGGAACTTTAAAATCAGACTCTGTTATTTCAATTAAATATTCAAGTGAATTACGGATCTGTAACTCGAAATCAGAACGGAATTGCAGATGTGGATAACATGTCGTAGCAATATTCATCTTCAAGCTCCATATTATTCCCCTTCGTACAAAATACGAAGGGGAATGATCATCAATTAATCATCATTTTTGTCATTGACAGCCCAGCCAGACAATGGCGACTTAATTTTAACCACTTTAGAAGAGTCAAAGTTTTTCATAACCTACTTCCTCAACAAATTATCATCGAAAGAATAACGTTTAGCTAAACAATATTTAACATAGAAAATATTTATTATTTATCCACTAAACAATCCATAAAATGAGGTAGTAATCACAAAATAATTTTGTGATTACCATCAATATCCGTTTAAAAACCCAAGCACAACAACAAGGCTGGCAACAATTAACCTGGTCACTGTAAATACTTTCAATCAGTAAGGGTTGTAGTTTTCATAATCCCTTCTATACTACTGCTTACTTTCTTGTCGGAGTGCCTAGCGTAAGCTGTTTTATTGCAGCATACACAGGCTGAGACCGTTAATTCGGGATCCGCGGAACCTGATCGGGTTAATACCTGCGAAGGGAACAAGAGTAATCAGCCGCTGTCAGCCCACCCAGTTTTCACCACGGGTCTGTCCAGACATCAATTATTACTCCCTGCGAGCTCCAGACAAGCAACTTTCCCAATAACACGGTTAGGAATTTGCTATGTCTAATAATATTGTTATCCCTGCAACTGATATTTCACCAAAACCCAGCCCGGCACGCCCACGTAAAGCTCAACGCGATGCCGCTCAGGAATTTATTAATTCTATTCAGGGAGTCGCATTCCCTAATTCTCGACGAATTTATCTCCAAGGTTCACGTGACGATATCCAAGTCCCAATGCGTGAAATTCAGTTATCGCCCACTTTAATTGGTGGAACTAAAGAAGAACCGCAATATGAGGAAAACGAAGCTATCCCTGTTTACGATACTTCCGGCGCTTATGGCGATCCTGATTCCATGCTGGATGTACATGTTGGGTTAACCAAACTACGCCAACCGTGGATCGACGAACGCCAAGATACTGAACCTGTTGCCACCCTCGGCTCCGATTTCACTCAGCAACGCCTGACGGATGCCGGTCTCGATCATTTACGTTTCAATAATCGCCCCCGTCCATTAAAAGCCCGTAGAGGCAAACTCGTTACTCAACTGCACTATGCCCGTCAAGGCATCATCACACCGGAAATGGAATTTATCGCACTGCGGGAAAATATGGGACGCGAACGTATCCACGGTGATGTGTTACGCCAGCAACATCCCGGACAAAGTTTTGGCGCTCAGTTGCCGGAAAATATCACTCCAGAATTTGTCCGCCAAGAAGTCGCTGCTGGTCGGGCAATTATTCCTGCCAATATTAATCATCCTGAATCAGAACCGATGATTATTGGTCGCAATTTTCTAGTGAAGGTTAACGCTAATATCGGTAACTCTTCCGTCACCTCTTCTATTGAGGAAGAAGTAGAAAAGTTAATCTGGTCTACCCGTTGGGGGGCAGATACGGTAATGGATCTCTCCACTGGCCGTTATATCCACGAAACCCGCGAATGGATCTTACGTAACAGCCCGGTTCCTATCGGTACAGTCCCTATTTATCAGGCACTGGAGAAAGTCAATGGCGTGGCGGAAAATCTCACCTGGGAAATATTCCGTGATACCTTGCTGGAACAAGCAGAACAAGGGGTAGATTACTTCACCATTCATGCAGGTGTATTACTACGCTATGTACCAATGACAGCCAAACGCCTTACTGGGATCGTTTCCCGCGGAGGTTCAATTATGGCGAAATGGTGTCTGTCACATCATCAAGAAAACTTCCTCTACCAACATTTCCGTGAAATTTGTGAAATCTGCGCCGCTTATGATGTTTCTCTATCATTGGGAGACGGTCTACGCCCCGGTTCTATTCAGGATGCTAACGATGAAGCGCAGTTTGCAGAACTGCACACATTAGGTGAACTGACCAAAATTGCCTGGGAATATGATGTTCAGGTGATGATCGAAGGCCCCGGACATATTCCTATGCAAATGATCCGCCGCAATATGACGGAAGAATTGGAACATTGTCACGAAGCCCCTTTCTATACCCTTGGTCCACTAACAACAGATATTGCACCCGGTTATGACCATTTCACCTCAGGTATCGGGGCGGCCATGATCGGCTGGTTTGGCTGCGCCATGCTCTGTTATGTAACGCCGAAAGAGCATCTCGGCTTGCCAAACAAAGATGATGTTAAGCAAGGGCTGATTACCTACAAAATTGCTGCTCACGCCGCCGATCTCGCCAAAGGTCACCCGGGCGCACAAATCCGCGATAATGCCATGTCCAAAGCACGTTTTGAATTCCGTTGGGAAGATCAGTTTAATCTCGCGCTCGATCCCGATACTGCTCGCGCCTATCACGATGAAACTCTGCCACAAGCCTCCGGCAAAATTGCACATTTCTGTTCTATGTGTGGACCTAAATTCTGCTCTATGAAGATTTCTCAAGAAGTACGCGATTACGCCGCGGGTATGGAACAGATGTCCGAAGCATTCCGCGCCCACGGTGGTGAGTTGTATCACAGTGTAGAGGATGTATCCAATGAACAATCTGCCTAACACACCATTTGCCCCAACTGAATATAAATTGGGCCTGTATCCGGTAGTGGATTCGCTAGAATGGATTTCCCGCTTGTTAAAGGCCGGCGTCACCACAATTCAGTTGAGAATTAAAGATCTGCCAGAAGATCAAGTGGAAAAAGACATTCAACAAGCCATTATGCTCAGCTGTCAATATAACGCTCGCCTGTTTATTAACGACTACTGGCGACTGGCAATAAAACATGGCGCTTATGGTGTTCATCTGGGGCAGGAAGATTTAGTTATCGCGGATCTGAACGCCATCCAAAAAATGGGATTACGGTTAGGGATCTCTACCCACGATGAACAAGAACTGGCACGAGCAAAATCCCTGCGTCCGTCTTATATCGCTCTCGGCCACATTTTCCCAACCACAACCAAAGAGATGCCATCTTCTCCACAAGGACTGGAAGCGCTGAAACGGCAGGTAGAAAACACACCTGATTATCCCACTGTCGCCATCGGCGGAATTTCTCTTGAACGCGTACCGAATGTCATTACAACGGGAGTTGGCAGTGTGGCGCTGGTTAGTGCAATTACCAAAGCAAAGGATTGGCGTCAGGCAACTGCACAATTGCTTCATCTGGTTGAAGGCATTGAGTTGAAGGAATAGAGAGGTTCTTATGCTGAATGATCAAGAATTTATGCGTTACAGCCGACAACTGTTACTCGAAGATATTGGCCCGGAAGGGCAGGAAAAACTGAAATCCAGCCACGTACTAATTGTCGGACTGGGCGGGCTAGGCGCTCCTGCCTCTCTCTATCTGGCCGGAGCAGGTGTGGGAACAATTTATCTCGCTGATGATGACCACTTACACATCTCCAATCTACAACGGCAAATACTTTACCGCACTGAAGATATCCCTGCTGTAAAAGCTGAACTTGCAGCCAATCAACTCAATGCATTGAATCCGCTGATAAAAACAATTGTTCTTAATCAACGTCAGAACCTGGAATCTCTGACAACAATCGTGAAGCAAGTCGATCTGGTTCTCGACTGCTGTGACAACATGACAACCCGCCACGCGATCAATGCCGCTTGTGTGGCAACGCGAAAACCATTAATCAGCGGCAGTGCTGTCGGTTTTAGCGGCCAACTTATGGTATTTGAACCCCCTTATCTTCATGGCTGCTATAGCTGTCTCTACCCT
Organism: Photorhabdus antumapuensis; assembly: GCF_020387775.1. Lineage (NCBI taxonomy): Bacteria > Pseudomonadati > Pseudomonadota > Gammaproteobacteria > Enterobacterales > Morganellaceae > Photorhabdus > Photorhabdus antumapuensis. The sequence continues at coordinate 23,364 of NZ_JAHZMK010000055.1, read as the reverse complement.
GAACAGGAAGAACCACTACGAAATTGCCGGACTGCGGGAGTATTAGGTCCGGTAGTCGGTATCATCGGCACATTACAGGCATTGGAAGCCATCAAAATGTTAACTGGGCTTCCCTCTCCGTTAAGCGGCAAACTCCGACTGTTTGATGGTAAACAGCAAAGCTGGAGCACACTACAACTTAACCCGTCGCAGCAATGCCCGATTTGCGGAGATATGGCATGAAAATTACGGTAAACGACCAGCCGATGGAGCTTATCGCCCCTCTGGCTATACAGCAATTGCTAGAACAACTTGAACAAACACAACCGGGAATGGCACTGGCTATTAATCAAACCATTATTCCGCGTTCAGAGTGGAATACGCATCAAATTAATGATGGAGACAATATCCTTTTGTTTCAAGCTATTGCTGGAGGTTGATATGTTAAAAATTGCTGATACGACTTTTAATTCCCGTCTATTTACCGGTACAGGCAAATTCGCCAATGCAAATTTAATGACTCAGGCTATAGCCGCTTCCGGCAGCCAGCTTGTCACGATGGCAATGAAACGCATTGATTTGCAGAGCGGTAATGATGCTATTTTGGCACCATTGCAAAAACTTGGCGTCAAATTGTTGCCAAATACTTCTGGAGCCAAAACCGCGGAAGAGGCCCTGTTTGCTGCCCGTCTGGCCCGTGAAGCACTGGCAACCAACTGGATCAAACTAGAAATTCATCCTGATGTAAAATACTTGTTGCCTGACCCGGTTGAAACACTCAAAGGCGCAGAAATGTTGGTCAGAGACGGGTTTGTCGTTCTGCCATATTGCAGCGCTGATCCCGTTTTGTGTAAGCGTCTGGAAGAAGTGGGTTGTGCGGCAGTCATGCCTTTAGGCGCCCCGATTGGCTCTAATCGAGGGCTACTCACCCGAGATTTTCTGCAAATTATTATTGAGCAAGCACAAGTGCCGGTGGTCATTGATGCCGGTATCGGCGCACCAAGCCATGCACTGGAAGCGATTGAACTGGGTGCTGATGCCGTATTGGTCAATACCGCTATTGCCGTCGCGCGTAACCCAGTAAAAATGGCACAGGCATTTAGCATGGCAATTGCAGCAGGCGAATTATCCCATCAAGCTGGTTTGGCAAATCCAAAACAACACGCTGTTGCATCCAGCCCATTGACTGATTTTCTGGGAACGTTCTAATGGCTAATCATCTTTTGAGCAACAGTTTTGGTTATCGCTGGCAGCAACTGGGTTGGGATGACATCACCCTTCGCATTAACAGCAAAACTTCGCAGGATGTCGAACGGGCATTGGGCAGCCATAAATTAAATCTGGATGACTTTATGGCACTACTCTCACCAGCGGCGAAATCCTATATAGAACCGTTGGCACAACAGGCACAGAAATTGACTCGTCAACGCTTCGGTAATACCGTTGGTTTTTATGTACCGCTTTATCTCTCGAATTTGTGCGCCAATGATTGCACCTATTGTGGATTCTCAATGAGTAACCACATCAAGCGCAAGACACTAAATAAAGATGAAATTATTGCCGAATGTCAGGCGATTAAAGCGCTGGGATTTGACAATCTGTTATTAGTCACAGGAGAACATCAAAGTAAAGTAGGTATGGACTATTTCCGCCGTTATCTGCCGCTTATCCGCGAATATTTCAGCTCAATCATGATGGAAGTTCAACCAATGACTCAGGAAGAGTACTCTGAACTGAAAACCCTGGGGCTGGATGGTGTGATGGTTTATCAGGAAACCTATCATAAACCAACTTATCTACTACATCATCTACGGGGTAAGAAGCAAGATTTTCACTGGCGGTTAGAAACACCCGATCGTCTCGGTCGGGCAAAAATCGATAAAATCGGTTTAGGGGCACTGATTGGCCTCTCTAGTCATTGGCGGACAGACTGCTATATGGTGGCTGAACATCTATCCTTTCTACAACACACATACTGGCAGAGCCGTTACTCAATTTCATTTCCCCGTTTGCGGCCTTGTACCGGAGGTATTGAACCGGCATCTCTAATGAGTGAAGCAGAATTGGTACAACTGATTTGTGCTTTTCGTCTATTTGCACCAGATGTTGAGCTTTCTATTTCTACTCGTGAATCGCCATTCTTCCGCGATCATGTCATACCGCTAGCGATTAATAATGTCAGTGCCGGTTCGAAAACCCAACCCGGTGGTTATGCAGATAATAGCCATGAAGAATTGGAGCAATTTACTCCGCATGATAACCGTTCTGTCTATCAGGTCGCGGACGCATTAATTAAAGCCGGGTTACAACCTGTCTGGAAAGATTGGGATGGTTATTTAGGTCGATAATTTAATTTTCTTTCTTATCAAATAATTCAATTTTAAGTAAAAGCCTTTAACAGGAAATAACGACAAAAAATAGGATTTAATATAACAAACTGTCTGGTGCTAATACCAGGCAGTAATACAGAAAAACACGACGAACAATAAAACAATTATCATTTGAAATATCTATTTTGAATTTTAAATAAAAATTCATCTATATAGTTATAACCAACATTATAAAATATACTTTTATTATGAATGTTTTATTTCCACATAACCGTTTTATGCACAATTAAAATTTAACTTTTAATATACAAATATACCTAATAGATTTCGAGTTGCAGCGCGGCGGCAAGTGAATGAATCCCCAAGAGCATAGATAACTATGTGACTGGGGTGAGTGAAAGCAGCCAACAAAGCAGCAGCTTGAAAGATGAAGGGTATATATTACTCATCGACATACAAACTCTCTACATAAAATAAAAATCAAAATAAAACTTCAATTAATACCAACAAATAATGAGAAGAATAGTCCATGTATACTGAATATATCAAAAATTCCCCTCATTTGTTTTATTTTCATACCAATTTTCTCAAATTACAACTCACCACCAACAAAAAATACAATTGAGTATTGTCCTATTATTGATAAAGTGCCCCCCGAAAAACAAAGCGCTTAGAAAATTAAACTTATTTCTATCTATTTAAAAAGGACTAATATATGAACGTACAAGAGATCCTGAATAACGAAGATTATTCTGATAATAAGAAAAACTCTCATAAAGAACTGGTTAACGGCTCATTCGAAGAAGGATATAACGGCTGGAGAATCCCAGCCCCTGAATCAGTAGAAATCTTATCTGAAGATGGCATTCACTTTATCAGAATCCAAAGCGTTACCGGTTCTGGTGTCATTGATCAAATTATAGAAGGATTAGAACCTAACACTAAATATAAACTAACAGCTACAGCGCGCGTATCAGCAGAATGGGCCTCATCAGCTTATTTTGGTTTACAGAGTCGTACCGATGGCCCCGAATCTTTTGCCGTAAACAGCACCGATTTTACAACGGGCTCGGTAGAATTAAGCACAGATCAAGAGGGACTTTTACGCATTTATTTACTGAAAGACCAAGTTGGCCATCGACCAGACGGAGAAACCGCTGACTTTACCGGTTTTGTTTTAGAAAAAGCCTAAATATTTAACTTCGAAGTAGTTTGACATTAAAACACCCGGAACAGGAAGCTCCGGGTGTTTTAAAATCTGTCTCAGTAGAGATAATTCTCCGAAAATAACCTCATCTAACTTAAATCATGCAGTGGTTTTTTTATTGGCAGCGTCAATTGGAAATCAGAAAACCGCACCTGTAATCCATGCCGTTCTGGAGAACAACACATTGCCCCAACAAAGACAGGTTGTTTATCTTCAAAAAAAGGAGACAACCTCAACAATGGCCACCGTACACCATCAGTGGAATATTGCAGTCTTAAATATCCCTCTTCACGAGTCAAACGTAACCAGAATTTACTCGAATCACCGGGAAATACGCCCATAGACCAATCAGAATGATGACGTGTTAGCACACTACCAATCGTGGCATGGCCGTCGGAATATTCAATTCCTCCTTTCAGCCAATGTTTCTCATCCACTAATAGCATGACTCCCGCTTGATCGTATAAATGTTCAAAACAGCCTTCAATACAGAGTTGAAAGGTGAAATCATCCTCAATATAACGCCCAAAAACATGACCATTATGACGTTCAAAGCCATACCATGTTCGTTGCCAAAAGTCAGTTTTATGATCTGTAGTGACATTAAGCCAGCCGCTTCCACATTGCCAATCAGATGGTTCATTAAGCCAATGATATTGTGACAAACCCATAGGAACTCCCTCTATTATCTTCCACTTGAATTAATTAATTTATATCCTGCAAGTAAGGAAATAGAGAGTAAAGCAATACAAGCAAAAGCGCCGTGTAATGTCACAATTTGCGCTAATCCACCAATGATTGCAGGTCCCAATAAAATCCCTGAATATCCCATGGTAGAAACCGCAGCAACGGCCAGAGAATCAGGCATAATTTTCTGTTGACCAGAAGCAGTAAAAAGCATTGGCGCTATATTGGATAATCCTGCTCCGATCATCAAGAAAGAGAGCCCTAACATTATTACGGTTGATGCTGAGTAAATAAGGATAAACCCGGAAGTAGCCAATAAAGCACTGCTGATAAAAACCCGTCGGTGTCCATAAAGGGCAATGATCTTATCACCGAGCAAGCGGCCCGATGTCATAGCAATAGCAAACAAGGTATAACCGATACCCGCCTGATGACTACTGATATTATGTACGCTGGTTAATAATATACCGCTCCAGTCCAGCATTGATCCTTCCATGATATAGGCAACAAAACAGAGAAAGCCTAATAAAATCACGATCCCATGAGGCACCGCAAAAAATGGCGTATTACCCGATTCGGCTTCGTTTAATAATCCACTCCATACCGGCAGTAACAGTAAAATAACCGGTAATACCACCATTACCATCACCTGGAAAGGTGATATTCCCAAAGACAATAATGTACTCACCGATCCTGCACCGGCGATCCCGCCCAAACTAAATAACGCGTGAAAGCCAGACATAATTGGCCTTCGAGCCATTTTTTCAACCATGACAGCGTGGATATTGACCACAACATCCATTGCACCAATACCGGCGCCAAAGATAAATAAAACGCAAGCCAATGTTAGCGGTGTCGGTAATACACTTAGCCCTGGCAACATCACTAGCACGACCAAAGCACATAAAGTGAAGATTTGCCGACAGCCAAAACGTGCTGCTAACATGCCAGCTATCGGCATCATGATGAAAGAGCCAATACCGAACGCCAACATCAGGAGCCCCATCGCGCCATTATCAAGTTGTAGCCGTTCTTTAGCTAAAGGAATGAGGGGTGCCCAACTTGCAAGACTAAAGCCGGCAATAAAAAAAGCGGCACGCGTTGCCATGATGGGTTGTTTTACCAAAGAGACAATATTTTGATCAGACAACTCATGTTCCTTCTATATCAATAAAATGCCCTCCGATATGATTTACGGAGGGCATTAAGTTACGCAAAATTAATTTTAGAAAATTGTGGAATATCGGTCAGCGCCCCAATAATACGAGTAGCCTGTTGATACTGTTCCGCAACCGACAAAGCATGAGGCCAAGCATACACATAGGGAATACCTGCCTGCGTCGCTGCTGTCATTCCCAAATCGGTATCTTCAATCACTAATGTCTGATGAACATCCATAGATTTCAATTTCAACATAGCAAGATAGGGATCAGGATGAGGTTTCGTCCTTGCAACATCGTCACCAGAGATTAAAGCCGGGCTTTCGCTCAATTCCAGCAATCCAATATTTGCCAAACACACTTCCCGCGGCGCAGTAGAGACAAAACCAAAAGGGATATTGTGCTGTTGTAAAGCCGCTATTAACCGGGAAATCCCTGGACGAAGGTAACTTTTAGACAGCTTATCTTTATAAACAGAGACGATTTGAGCAGTGATCTCTTTCTGTTGCTGAGCTGGAACCCCAATGCAATCCAGCGTTTCCGCCAAACTCAGGCCAATAAGTTGCTGTGGTTGTACATGCTGTGTGTAGTCAGGAGCCAAATCACAAAGAACATCAAAGTGCAGTTGTTCACTGTCAACAATGACCCCATCGATATCAAAAATCACATTAAATCTATCCATGTGAAACATTCCATTATTTTAGATCGGAAATACGGATCAGCACTTTACAGTTTGGAGTAAAGAGTGGTTTTTGGGTTTTGCCCGCAATATCACAACCAACCGTGAGAAAAGCCTGCAAGTAATCATTAAAATCAAAGATCTGGCTGACCAAACGACCCGCTGGAATAACACCATCGCGGATCATGGTATAAGCACGTTCAAAACTGTTGTTCAGAGAATCAATGGAACCAATCACTGAAAGGCTCTTATCAGCAATTTTCAAGATATCAAGATTGGCATGCTTATCTTTAAGCGCGACATTCAACAATTTTCCGCCAGGCGCCAAATGTTCAAAAATATATTCAGTTAACTGCCCGGTCGTATCCACACATAGATCGATAAGCGCTGATTTATCGCCATATTGTTGCGCCAATGCCTCATCAAAATCAGTATACAGCTCACATTCCGGCGGCAGATTTTCTTTGGCAAATTGAACACGACTTTCGTTTTTCTCGACCATGAAAGCCTTAACGCCTCTGGCATGTAAAGCCCAAATATAGAGCATCCCCATTGGGCCAGCGCCAGCTACCGCTGCACGAATATTAGTATGAGTAATGCCCAGTTTATCAACCCCGGTCAGCGTGCAACTGAGTGGCTCAGTCAATGATGCCTCTTCCATACTGACATGATCATCCAGCTTTATCAGCGAACTCTCTTTAGCCAGATATTGCTCGGCAAATGCCCCATCATAGGAAACCCCCGCTTCGGTTCCCAATTTTTTCTCACAATGATTTGGACTGCCTGTCTGGCACATCCGACAATGTCCACAGGAATAGGTCGGATTGATGACAACACGGTCACCCACATTAAAACGCGTGACACTCTTCCCTATTTGCGTAACAACTCCCGTTGTTTCATGGCCCAAAGTGGTTCCCGGAATAGCAACAGGATAAGATCCGGTGATAATCCCAACATCCGTACCACAAACGCCACACACTGCAATATCAACAACAACATCATCAGACTCAACGCAGCGTAGTGGTTCAACATCCTGGATTTGGACATCCCATACCCGATTAAATTTAAGTGCTTTCATTACGCGACCTCCTTGTTATCCAGCATATTTAACGTCATATCAGCAAAAGTTAGATCAATCTTATACAGAATTTCGTTTAAATGTTCCTGAGTACAAATTAACGGTGGACGAACTTTAAGTGCACGACCCTTACCATAACGAGAACCCCGGATAATCAAGTTATGAGAATTCGCGATTGCAATCGCTTGTGCCGCAAATTCTGGTGACGGCGTATCAAAGCCAAACATATAACCGACGCCTCTAACACCCGTAATTTCTGGATATTTATGCTGTAATGTTAATAAGCCATCACGCAAATAAGCTTCATGACGCTGTACATTCTCCAGAACCTGCTCGTCTTCGATGATATCGATAATTTCGTTGAGCGCCGTTAATGAAAGAGGGTTAGCGCCTGATGTACTGGAGTGTTCGAATGACTCTAATACATCTAATGAACTCCGCATCAGCACACCACCGGTAGGAATACCTATGCCACCAGCGCCCTTAGCGAAAACAATAATGTCGGGTTCTAATTCTTTGGCGTAACCAGTTGAGGCGAAAAATGTCCCAGTACGGCCAAATCCGGTCTGTACTTCATCTGCGATAATAATAATGCCATGTTTATGACAGATATCTCTGATCTTACGGTAAAAATCGACAGGAAAAACGTTATTGCCGCCGTTTCCTTGAATAGGCTCAATGATAAGGCAGGCAATATTGTCATTTGAACCTAATTGAATAAATTGCTCCAAGTCAAAATATTGATTGGGTTCTGTACTCGGTTCAGACTCTGACATGACACTAGCAGGGGTTGGAATTTTTAAAGAACCATCAATGTTGACATGGAAATCTTTAATCCGAAAAGCATTACCCGAAATTTGCGCTGTGGCTAAAGACTGGCCATGATGAGCCAAAAAGAAAGAGATAACCCCTGAACGCCCTGTTGCTTTTTGCGCGATACGAATTGCGCATTCAACCGCCCCAGAACCGGAAACATCACGTAACCATATTCTATCAATGCCCTCAGGGGTATATTTAACTAATTTACCTAAAATATATTGTGATATTTCATGGGTATAAGCTGAACTTAGATGTGTACACCTGTCGATCTGCTGTTTTAATTTTTCTGTTATTCTGCGATTAGTGTACCCAAGAGGAAGGTTAAATGTCCCCGAAGCTGCATCAATATACTTTTCACCATCAATTTCCAAATAAGGCCCGTTCCCAACAAAGCGAGAAAGCATATCTTCAAACCGTTTTCCATTTTCCATCATTTCATTACCTTAATTAACCATTTCTAACTATAAGAAAGCACAATAATCTTTAATAGGTAAGAGAATATTTACTAAAAATTAATTTAGATCAACAAAAAACCCATAAAAACTACAAAAACATTTAAAAAATTAAAGTATTTTGTATAAAATACATTATTATTTTGAATGATTTGCTAATGACATGCAGAACTGCTGCTCTATAAGGTTAATCATAAGAAATTCTGCAAAACTGTACTTAAAGTCTCCCATCTTGCGACTTTTGCGCAAGATGATAAGAATATTGATATCGCACGCAGTTATTTTCTGATAGGTGATGAAATGTCATAAAAGACTCTCGATCATTTCTGATCTGCCAGAAAAAGTGTTTTTTTATACTGGAGATAGCTAGATTCTCGGTAAATATTAAACGTCGAGTGAAGAATACGCTGATGCGACAGCGCTATGTCATTTGTCTGTATTTAAGATCTGGATACTTAAAATACCCGCACAAGCTAGCCGGTTTACACTGGTGAATAGCTCGTATAAAGTTCAGACTTTAAAAAAAGCAAAGGGTTCTGTCCGTGCGCGATCTTTGAACACACCTATCGCCAGCTTGAAATGACTTGCCAGTAGGATTTCTGGTGTATCCAAGCTCTTTGGTTGCGCTAAAGAATGAATTCCACTGAGCCTATTCGCCAATAAAACCACCACCATTTATTGAAATATCAAAAGAACACACATGCAAAATTATATTCTTCTACTACTTAGCCTAGCACTTTTTGGACCTTTGGGTATCGATGTATTCTTACCTACGGTTCCTGCCATCGCTGAGGATTTTAAAGTTAACAATGAAGTTATTCAGTCAACGATTTCTTTATTTTTACTGATTATGGGGCTAGGCCAATTAGTTGCCGGGCCACTAGTGGACAAATTCGGCCGTCGGCCAGTTGCCTTAACGGGTATCACCTTATATATCATCGGTTCTGTGATCGCAGCGCTTTCTACTTTTCCCGAAATTTTTATTGCAGCGCGGATTATTCAAGGATGCGCTGTCTGCTGTACCAGTGTTGTCTGCATTAGTGGCGTGCGTGATCGCCTAAACGGTGACGAAGCGGCTAAAGCCTATGGATTTATTAACGGTACGCTAAATATCGTTCCTGCTCTCGCTCCGTTACTTGGCGGTATTCTGGCCGAAATGTTCAACTGGCGAGCACCATTCTGGTTTTTGACTTGCTACTCGGTTATTGCACTACTGATCATTGCCACCTGGCTACCAGAAACGCGGCCTGCTAACACTAAGCCAATTCGCGGGCTACCGCTGAAACAATACTTTCAAATTCTTAGCAATGCCCAGTTTATACATTTTGCCTTAGTTAATGCCGGCGTTATGGGAATAGTCGTTACCTATGTGTCATTTGCACCAACGGTACTGATGATCGAAGGCCATATTTCGCCGCTAGCATTTTCATTGATTTTTGGTGGTAACGGACTCTGGACGATGATCGCCTTCCTAACCGCAACTAAAATCATCCCCCGAATTGGCCGCCCTTCCTGCCTGCTGTTAGGGACAATTCTGATGTCACTGGCTAGCCTGGCTCTGTTTTCTGGCATACATCTGCCAACTATCGCCAGCCAGCACTGGCTAAGTTATATGTTGCCGGTTTCTTTCGCCTGCACAGGTATGGCATTTGTTATGGGGCCTGCGACCAGTTATGCACTAGAACCTTATTCTGACGAAGCCGGTGTCGCTTCCGCATTGATAGGATTCGTCCAGATGGCTGTCGGCTCTGCCCTCTCGCTCATTGCTATGGCGTTACCATTTTCGCTCAAACAGTCACTTGTGTTAGTCATGCTACTCGGTACCACGCTAATCCTGTCAGCACACATACTCAGTCGTAACCTGAAAGGACAGGTAGTTTCACTAGAATCCTAAAATATCTGTCACACACCTAACCCCATCATCTGCATCAGTTGCTGTGCTTGCTGAATCGCCTCCTGGCGATTCGCAATTCCTAGCTTCTGATACAGATTCCGTATATGCGTCTTGATAGTTGTCGTCGCTACATCCAACTCTGCGGCAATCTGATCATTACTGTAGCCTGAGTAAATCAATCCCAATACCTGCCACTCACGCTGTGTAAGTGGACTATTGCGAATAAGCTCAGGAACATCAGGATGTGTTAGCAACTGTGTGACAAAACTTTCATCAAAATGAGCGAATTTATGACGATGTTGACGGTTGATATCCCGCAAAATGCGCTGTGCCCGATGCAACTCCAGTTCAGACAAGGTATTGAGTTGAATAAGCTGGCGTAGCTGTTGAGCCATCAACTCACCTTCGATGACAAAATGGCTAATAAACCCGGTACGGTTAGCCAGAGCCAATGCCTCAATAAGCGCACTCTGCGCTTCACTTTTGCGTCCGATCTGCCAGTAAAGCAAATTACACAACAGTAAATTACGATTCAAATCGCTGATTAATTGTAATTTTCTCGCATGTTGATTTAGTGTATCTAAAATGGGTTCAGCCTCATCATACAAACCAAGCAGAATCTGAGCACGAGCAATATTGCGCCACTGGCCCTGATTAAAATGATTATTGACGCTCTCTGGTCGCTCGGTCTGTGCCAGCCACCGAATAGCAGCGCTTCTATCTTCCATATTCTGCCAAATGATGACTCGCAACTTGTCAGTATTCGTGCGCCAATCTCTGTGATATTGCCCATTACTCAGCAGGTTTTCACAACGCGCCAGATAACGGCGGGCATTATCAATATCTCCTCTGGTCAAAGAGCATTTAGCCAACTGGGTTAAACATTGCAACTGTTGCTGAGGTTGGAAGTTAGACAACACTTCCAACCCACGACGCGCTGCCTCTTCGGCTTCCTCAAGACGAGACCAGCACCACAAAAGCTGTGAACGGATACGCAACAAAAATTCATGCATCGGCAATTGCTCCAAATGCTGTTCACGGATCAATTCAAATGCCTTGTTCTGCGTTTCATAAGCCGTCTGCAAATATCCCTGAGCCAGTAAAATTTCACTTTGCTGTAACAGCGCCCACAACGCATAGTGATGAACATGGAAACAACGCGCAAGCTGCTCGGTTTGTTGCATTCGCGTCAAAGCATCAGCCAACTCACCTTTACAATGTAATACTTCACCTTCCACCGAAGTCGCAACAATACGACTGTATTCATTCTGAGGAAGCAGTGCCGCCAAGGCTTGTTTCGCCAACTTATCAGCTACCTCCGGCTTGCCGCTGTTTATTGCCACCTGAGCCCGTAAAGCGTCGAATTCAGCCAGTAGATCCGGCTCTATAGCAATTTGTTTCTGTTGCAGAGCCTGTTCCGCCTGATTTAACAGTGTATTGACCTCTGAATAACGATGTTGGCTTTGGGCCAGCCAGGCTTGAAGTAGCACCAGACGCGGACTCTCCAATAGCTGCTCATAAGGCAGCGCATTCATACACTCTTCCAACAGCGATAACTCACTGTGGTTAAACAGCGACCAAGCATGTTGCAACAAAATATCCCGCAACATGGCGGTATCGCCCGCTGCCAAGGCATGATGAATCGCCTCACCCGGATACCCCTGCGCCAGCCAACCTTCCGCAGCCGCCCGATGCAACTCCGGCAATTGCAGCGCCATTTCCCACTGACAGCGTTGACGCAGAAATGAAGCAAAAAGTGGATGAAAGCTAAACCATTCGCCAGAGTCATCCATGCGCTGGATAAACAACCCTTGGCGTTCAGTTTCTTCAAGGCGCTGCTGACCATTCTCTTCGCCGGTTAGACGAACAATCAAGCCATCATTCATGGAACGTAAGATAGAGCTGCGCAACAAAAATTCACGCGTTGAACTATCCACCTGATTGAGTACCTCATCCACCAAATAATCGGAAAGATGGCTGGCATTAATGCCCGACAAGCGCTTAGCCGACAGTTCAGCGGCATCACACGACTGCCGCGCTGAAAGCGCGATAAGCTGGAGCGCCGTTGCCCAACCCGCCACTTCATTGCATAGGCGCTTACAATCGTCGGCATCAAGGGATGTGGTTAAACGCTTATCAAAAAATTGCTGCGTTTCTTGATAATCAAAAGCCAGTTGCTGGCTGTCAATTTCCAGCAATTGCTCACGTACGCGCAGATTAGCCACCCCAAGAGAAGGCAGATTACGCGATAAGATGGTTAACGTCAGATTCTCAGGCTGGTGACGCAGGAAAAACCGCATAGCCTCATGAATAATGTTATTTACAATCAGATGGTAATCATCAATCACTAAGGAAATGGGCCGCTGCCACTCATTAAGTTCAATAAATAATTGAGCGAAAAGCGCGGGTAAATTGGCATATTGATGTTTTTGAGCCAACACTTCACTTTTAACACAATGACCCTGCGTCGCCTGCTGCAACGCCGCGATAAGATAGCTGGCAAAACGTTCCGGCTGATTATCACTCTCGTCCAGAGAATACCATCCCAGATTATCCTGTCCGGCTGCCCACTGAGAGACCAATGTGGTTTTGCCGTAACCAGCGGGGCTAGTTATTAGCACAAGACGATAGTTAGACGACTCATTCAGTCTGATTAACAGACGCTTACGCAAGACTGTATTATTCAGACGAACAGGACGACTCAGTTTTGATGGGATAAGCATTAATTTCCGTAATTTCCGTGCCCAATAAGAAGCAATAAGTGAAACCTGCGCCGGAACCATGAGTGATATTAGTTAGATGATTTATTTCACGGTCCGTAATAACGTCATCAATCAACCCAACCAAATTTAGTGAAATAGATGACTTTTGCAAATATGTTTGCGAACCCCATAGTATTAAGTTGCGCACCCTATCACATTCTTGAACAGCAAATTCCATTTTCTACGTATAAGTTTTGGAAGCGATTGGCAAATTCACCTCATCAGTTCTCAACAAGAAAGTGGACTCAACGGGCGCAAAAATGACGCGAAATAAGGTTATTGGCTACGCCCTTCTACTCCTCCCTGACTAATACCTCTCCAGGATGATGCTTTAGATCCTGAGAGCATTCAGCATAGTGTCTAAATTTGCCTTTTCAGCTACAGGATGAAGACTCCATGCAACAGTCCAGATTAGATAAAGCCCAGTTTCAGGCTGCGCTGACACGTCAATGGCAGCGCTTTGGCCTCGGTTCAGCACAGGAAATGACCCAGCATCAGTGGTGGCAAGCCGTTAGTGCGGCCCTGTCAGAGCTAGTGCCCGCATGCCCTGTCATCAATCATTCCGAGCAACAACGCCATGTGAACTACATCTCCATGGAGTTTCTGATTGGCCGTTTGACCGCAAACAACCTGCTTAACCTTGGTTGGTATGAAGACGTTCAGGCTTACCTGGCAGAAGAAAATATCATTCTAAGTGATCTTCTGGAACAAGAAACCGACCCTGCTTTAGGTAACGGTGGATTAGGACGGCTTGCCGCCTGTTTTCTTGACTCTATGGCAACTATCGGTCAGTCGGCAATTGGCTATGGTCTGAATTATCAATACGGCCTGTTCCGCCAATCCTTTGAGCAAGGGCAACAAATTGAAAAACCAGATAATTGGGGACGAGAATCTTATCCTTGGTTCCGCCACAATGCTCAGTTAGATGTTGAGGTGAATTTTGGCGGCGAAGTCGTCATAACAGATGATGGACGCGAAACCTGGGCACCTGAATTCACCTTGATTGGAGAAGCTTGGGATCTACCGGTCATTGGTTATCGCAATGGCGTTACTCAACCATTACGCCTGTGGCAAGCAACCCATGCTGCACCATTTGATCTCGACAAATTCAACGCCGGACAGTTTCTGACAGCGGAACAGCAAGGGGTTGAAGCCGCTAAACTAACGAAAGTTCTCTATCCGAATGATAATCATCAAGAAGGCAAACGCCTGCGTCTGATGCAACAATATTTCCAGTGTGCCTGCTCCGTCGCAGATATCCTGCGTCGCCATCATCTGGCGGGCCGCAAAACAGAAGATCTGCCTAAGTATGAAGTTATCCAGCTTAACGATACCCACCCAACGATTGCCATCCCTGAAATGATGCGCATTCTTCTGGATAAACACCAGATGAGTTGGGAAACCGCATGGGAGATAACCAGCCATACTTTCGCTTATACCAACCACACCCTGATGCCAGAAGGTTTGGAATGTTGGGACGAGGATCTAGTCAGCCACCTGCTGCCACGCCATTACAGCATCATTAAAGAAATCAACTACCGGTTTAAAAAGCTGGTGGACAAAACCTGGCCAGGCGAGCAAGCCGTATGGGAAAAATTAGCTGTACATTATAACCATCAGATACGAATGGCGAATCTTTGCGTCGTCGCGGGCTTTGCCGTAAACGGAGTAGCAGCACTACACTCACAGCTTATCGTTAAGGATCTTTTCCCTGAATACCATCAACTATGGCCGAATAAGTTTCTCAACGTGACAAATGGCGTTACCCCACGTCGCTGGCTCAAACAGTGTAATCCGGCACTGTCGGGATTGCTTGACCGTACGCTTAATCGCGAATGGATTAACGATCTTGATGCCCTTAAGACACTTGAACCCTATGCAGATGACGCCTCTTTCCGCGAAGAGTACCGAGCTATCAAGCAAGGCAACAAGATCCGGCTATCCAATTATGTCAATAAAGTGATGGGGCTCAAGCTAGATCCAAACGCCATTTTTGATGTGCAAATTAAACGCTTGCATGAATATAAACGCCAGCATCTGAACCTGTTGCATATCCTATCGCTCTATAAACAAATTCAGGAAAATCCGGCGCTGGATATCGTGCCACGTGTATTCCTGTTTGGCGCAAAAGCCGCGCCTGGCTACTATTTGGCAAAAAACATCATCTCTGCAATCAATCAGGCGGCGGAAAAAATCAATAATGATCCGATTGTCGGTGATCGTATTAAGATCGCTTTTATCCCCGATTACAAAGTTTCCGTCGCGGAACTCATGATACCGGCGGCCGATGTTTCAGAACAAATCTCCACTGCTGGCAAGGAAGCTTCGGGTACCGGCAACATGAAATTCGCACTAAATGGCGCACTGACCATTGGGACATTAGATGGGGCGAACGTTGAAATTGCCGAACAGGTAGGAGATGACCACATCTTCATTTTCGGGCATACCGTAGAAGAAGTGAAAGCCTTAAAAGCTGCCGGTTATGACCCACTGACATTACTCAAGGAAGATCAACACCTAGACAATATACTCAAAGCACTGGCTAGCGGCGAGTTCAGCTATAGCGATAAACGCGCATTCGATATGCTGCTACATAGTCTGATTGAAGGTGGCGATCCTTATCTGGTACTAGCTGATTTTGCCTCCTATTGTGATGCGCATAAGCGGATCGATACCTTGTACCGCGATACTCAACATTGGACACGTAGTGCCATCCTGAACACCGCCCGGATGGGTATGTTCAGCTCTGACCGAACAATCCGTGATTATCAACAACGCATCTGGCAAGCAAACCGATAAGGAAAAATCATGGAGGAGAAGAGCCTCGATCATTTAGCGACCGAGGCTGGCATTGTCGCCAGCTACATTAATGCTTATGGCAAGCCACAAGCGATTCCAACGGAAACCCGACATCGCTTGCTGGATGCGATAAACGTAAACAAACCGGCCAATGCGCCGGTTTCACCCTTGCCGACAGTAAAAATTTTTACTCAAGGTGAACACTTCACTATCACCCTGAAAGATGAAGAGCACTACCAATGGCAGATGCGGACAGAACAAGGAGAGGAATTTCAGGGGCATTGCTGCCATAAACTGATGCTGCCTGATACGCTTGCTCTGGGCTACCACCGCCTCACTGTGACACAAGGAAGCCAATGCTGGTCTATGCAGATTATCGTGGCGCCCAAACGCTGCTATGAACCGGATGCCCTGCTAAAGAAGGAAAAACTTTGGGGTGCCTGTGTGCAACTCTATACTCTGCGCTCAGAAAACAACTGGGGAATCGGCGATTTTGGTGACCTGAAATACATGCTGAAAGAGATAGCAACACGTGGAGGCGCCTTCATCGGGTTGAATCCGTTGCATGCACTGCATCCAACCATGCCAGAAAGCGCCAGCCCCTATAGCCCCTCTTCACGCAACTGGCTTAATGTGATTTACATTGATGTTAATCAAGTTGAGGATTTCAAACACAGCGAAGAAGCACAGAGATGGTGGCAAACAGCGACGACTCAACGCATGTTACAGAATGCCCGCAACGCGGAATGGGTGGATTACACCGCAGTTATGGCGTTGAAAATGGCAGCACTGCGTCTGGCATATCAACAATTCAGCACCCGTCCAGAACATGATTCGCCAAAAACCGCTTTCCGCCAATTTGTCATTCAGGGTGGTGAGTGTCTCTACTATCAAGCCGCCTATGACGCTCTGCATTGCCAGCTATACGCGGAAGAGAGTTCCTGTTGGGGCTGGCCGGTATGGCCGGAAAAATACCGCGAGCCACACGGTGAAGCGGTACAAACATTTTGCCAATCTCACCCGCAGGAAGTGGAATTTTTCCTCTGGCTACAATGGTTGGCCGATACTCAACTTGCAGACTGCTTTACCCAAAGCCAAACAAGTGGCATGTCCATTGGAATTTACCGTGATTTGGCCGTCGGCGTAGCGGAAGGAGGCTCGGAAACCTGGTGCAACCGAGTTGTTTACTGCACCAAAGCATCAGTGGGAGCGCCACCGGATGCTCTAGGGCCACTGGGTCAAAACTGGGGCCTACCGCCAATGAATCCTCATGTTTTGCAAACTCAGGCTTACCGACCATTTATTAATCTGCTACGCACCAATATGACCCACTGCGGTGCCTTACGTATTGATCACGTTATGTCAGTGCTCAGGCTCTGGTGGATTCCCTATGGCGAAACTGCCGACAAGGGGGCATATGTGCACTATCCAGTTGATGATCTGATGGCAATTCTGGCATTAGAAAGTCAACGCCATCGTTGTCTGGTCATTGGTGAAGATTTGGGTATTGTACCGGAAGAGATTGTGGGCAAACTGCGCGATGGCGGTGTCTATTCTTATAAAGTGCTCTACTTTGAGCGTCATGACAACGGGGAATACCGTGCACCGGAGGATTACCCGATACAAGCAATGGCGACCATCACCACGCATGATTTACCTACTTTACGTGGATTCTGGCAAAGCGACGATTTGACACTTGGTGAATCACTCAAGCTATATCCTGATAAAGACCTACTGCAAGGGTTACATACCGAACGTCAGGCCAGCAAACAAGGGTTATTAGAAGGCTTACATCGCTACGGCTGTATCCCGGAACCTATCAGTCACATGGCAAAAGAGGTGGCTATGTCACCGATAATAAATCAGGGGCTACATCGTTACATTGCACACAGTGCCTGCGCGCTGTTGGGGTTGCAACCCGAAGATTGGCTGGATATGGATAAACCGGTCAATATTCCAGGTACGATAATGGAATACCCTAACTGGCGACGTAAACTGAATACCACATTGGAAACCCTGTTCGATGATGATCATGTCAACCAATTACTGAAAGATGTGGATAGATGTCGTAAAAAAGCAGGAATAGCGATAGATTAAATACCGTAACGCCTATTTCTCCTGCGCAGACGTTATCCTATCCAGTTTCAAGGATGGTTTTAATCCATAAACCATCCTTCATATTGCTGACTTTTAACGCCTTGACTATCACCACTGAGTTTTCACCAATGATAAATACAGGTGTTAAGAAAAGCCACTTTTTGTCTGTCAGTATAGTTTTAAAAGCTGGAAAAGAGGCCAGGCATACCACGAAAAAACAAGTAAAAAATTTAATCATAAAAAGTAAAAAGCAGTGATTAAGGATTTTTTAAAACGGGTAAAAAATCCGATACCATACTGACATTAGAGGAGAAAGCATCAGAAAAAACAGGTTTTAAATTGATTAAATAAGGTGACAAAATGATAGTATTAACCCAATAACAAGAATATATCATATCAAAACATTTAACCGTATTAACCGTATTAACCGTATTAACCGTATTAACCGTATTAACCACATTAACCACATTAACCACATTAACCACATTAACCACATTAACCACATTAACCACATTAACCACATTAACCACATTAACCACATTAACCACATTAACCACATTAACCACATTAACTCAATTTTCTTAAATAAAAGATTTTGCCTAACTGCAACAAGTTTACGAAAAATCAGAGGCTATAATTGTAGAAAACCGAGAGGCATTTAGATTAACCCTAAAAAACAAAAATGTTTAGCAAAATTAAAAATAATTAAAGAAACTAGCGTTAATCTTAATACCATCAGCTAATCTGCTACCCTCACTGGTTTTAAACCTAAAAAATCAAATATAGAAAAGGGAGAAATGAGAAAACCTAAATATCAGTTTAATGAAAATAGGGACATTAAATACGGTTCAGAAAAAAGGCCATTAGGCTTACCACAATTAAACAATAAAAACCATTCGTTATGGCAGGTTTACAATTAAAAATAAGCAACCCCTCAGAATGAGAACCACTGTACAAGCTTATCATGTTTTTACATTATTCTTTTTTACTTACATTTTCCTTTTACCGGTGATTAATCAGCTAAAAATTAAAAAATACATTTATCGGCGATACTATCCTCCACTTATTTTACATTTACCTAACCAACCATGACTATTTAAAAAGACAAACAGAGAGAGATTAAGCATTTCATTCAATATGCTAATTTAACTCAACAAATTAAAAATTTTAGTGGCGTGATTAATTACATTTAGTCGAAATTCACTAACTATTAACCGAGAGCTGAAAAGAAACAATCACGTAAAACAACATTAATAGAATAGATTGACATTCAAGTATTTTCTCACCAGTATTTTACAAAAAAACAATAAAAAATGCGATAAAGAAAAGATAAAACGATTAATTTAGCAGAATCTAAGTGCTAGAAAAGAAATTATCCTAAAAACATTAATGGTATCTCTACACTAGAGAGTTATATTATTAATGATTTATAAAGAAAGAATAAAGGGTGATGATTTATAAAAACCCGCAGAATTGTCAGTAAAACAACATTAGTAAAACAATGTCAGTAAAAACAAATCGGATATGATTAACGCTCGTTAAACATGAAACCACGATATATCATAATTCTTAAATTTAGCAAAAAGCATATTTCCAAAAGATAAAAAAATAGTTAAAACCAGATATCGATTAAAGCCAGAGGTAGAAAAAATAACTTTTAATCACAGTTTAAAACCTGCTCTGGTTTTATGGGGATTTCAATTAAGGGCTTTGGAATTTGATATTTATGGCCGTACCTTTAATCGACAGGCTCCGGTCGGGCAACCACAATTAACAAGGTGTCCCTCCAGCGCAACAGGTATTCCTTGTATATTGAACAAGTTAGAACCTTCCGCAATAGCGCCGGTTTATTTACAGGCGGGACAAAACACCGGGTCACCTTTACAGGCAACCGATAGTTGTTGGTTTACCAAACCGGAACCATTTAAAACATCGCCTCCGGTCATTGTGGTATCACCTTTAAGGATAATTTTTTTTCCTTCCACTACACTTCGCATTATTTACTCCGCTATATTTTCCGTTTCTCGTATTAAATGCCATACGGTTGTGCCCGGTTCTGCACTTGGAACATCAAAAGCCATCGCACCCTGAGCAAAGAAGTACTGCTGACCAGGCAGGCTATCGGTTTGCCAGATCCCGCTGACCAGTGCCGGATGGTTACTTCTCAAAGGGGTCACTTGCAGCGGTCCCCGGTCATAACGGGCATACCAGGCTAGGGTAGAAATATCATCAAAATGACCTTCACCATAGAAGTGCAATGAATGGCCTTCACGAAGTATCACTCGTATCGGACGTATCAGCTAGGCTAATGGCAAAATAACTCTCCGGAACACTGCCCGGTAGCGGTGTTAAGTCCGGGTATTGACCGGCCCGGATCATCAGACCATTGGAGTAAGGCGTAATCACCACATCCGGGTAGAGGTGGCGGGCCAGCGTGTGGCGTATCCATGATTTCCCCCAGTCGGTTTACAAATCGTTTGGACAGCAGGGTGATCCAGTTAATGCCACGGATGGAATGTCCATACTGTAATTTAGCTGTGTGCACTGCGGAGTTCACTTGCAGGGAAGGATAACATTGCGCTAGCTGGTACTCTAAAGGAAAATAGTCATAGAAGTCTTTGGGCAGGACCAAGCAATAACCGCAGTCCCCACTGTCCGGTTCAAGTCCAGACTCAGATAGGAGCTACTATCATCACCATCATACTCATCGGAATCCAGATAACGCATCAGATAACGAGGTGCTTCATCTTCATTTTTAGCATCACTGACGACCCAGCCACAAAACTGATTTTTTTTCTGATTTAGGATGCTCTCTTCCACTTTGGCAATATTTTCCGGTGAATATTTTCTTAATCCTTTAAATTCATGACGGTGAAAACGCAGATGAGTACCAAACTCTTCGCGAAAGCGCTGGTAGCAGGCCAAAATACGCTGTTTTTTCTCCTGAGTGTAACCCTGTTTAAAAAACAGGGTAATCGAGAGACCCAGGCGGGAAACAGTCAGTTCATCGCCATTGATAAAAAGAAAAGAAGTCAGTTGTGATCTCAACTGGGCAAAGTAATCTACAGTTTCCATCATTTTCTCCATGAATTATGAGGCGGTGGCGAATGTCACACTCGCCAATATTGTCAGGACGGCAGCTAACGCGGTGGCGCTCATTGCTGCTGCGGCAGCTAAAATTTCCACCAGTGCAATCAGCGCGGCAGCGACGGCAACGGTGACCAGGATAACAACGGCAACTTCGGCAATAATTACAACTAATTCCAACATTCCTTCACCCACCTCTTTTAATATTTGCATCCAGCTAATGTTTTTTAGCTCTTCCAGGGTGATATCTGAGCCCTGTTGCACAATCTGCCACCGGGCTTTTATTTCGCTCTCCGTCCAAGTCACGATTTTTCCTGTTTGTTCACTGACCCAGGAAAACGCGTAGCTGACCTGATGGCTTATCGGGTCAATAACCTCGTTACACACCCATTTGCCAGCCTCATTGAACCAGGTACCAAACTGGGCAAGAAGCTCCCGGGTACTGTCGCGGACATAATTCAATCCATTTTCAGCCAGACCAGCCACCTCCTGCCCGAGGACAACCCAGTCTTCATAGCTCGGTAAAAACGACCAGCGGGAAGTACTGAGCAGCGGTGGATTTTTTGTCAGGGGTTGCGGAATGGTCCCCGGTATTCCTTCTTCGGGAGGGATGGGTAAAGCTTCATCATCAGGCGGTGAACCCGGTGGCAGCGGGGCCAGTGGGATGGGGTTTTTATAGTGTTGGGAACCGGGTTGATAATGTTTTCGCCACGCCTCATCGTACTGCTTTTGCTCCTCAGTGCGATTATCTATGACGCGCATTACACCAAAACGTTTTTCTGTCGCAATTAGCATATAATCCAGTTCCTGATCTCTACTTAGATCATCCCCCGTAAATTTCACTTAAATCAACATTTTCAGATTATCGGGGTGCACAGAACCATCGAAGTAGGTGGCATTTCTGCCCGGCCAGCGGAGAGACACATCTCTAACCAGAATAATATCGGGGCGCCGAATACGTTTAACCCCAAATTTCTCCGCGTCTTCGGCAGAAGGTCGGGCAAACGGATTACTGGATTGCGGCAAATTACCACCATAACGTTGCTTAGAGTCTTGACTGGCCGCCAGCATGGGTAAAGGGACATCTTGCTCTCCTCGGATAGCAAACACCACTTCCGCTTTATAAGGCCACAGGAAGTCATGCTTAAGCTCCTCAACCTTAATCAACCCACTCATAATAACTTGATTAAGAAAGAGAATAGCGCCCAGCTTAGTGATAATCATTGCCGGCAGGCGCAGAGCGTATTCAGCTTTTCTCGCCAGATAACAGGGATCTTCATCAGCAGGAAAGACGCCTATTTCCATCGTACAGGTGATTGATGTGACAGCCGGGCACATCTTGCCGTTGTTGGATATTGCCATACTTATTCCTCCGTAAATTCCATAACATGCTCTACCGGTGTATTATCACTGGCCTGATATAAGGTTTGCTTCGGTTTAGGTGGGGTTTCCGGTGAACTCAGTTGCAGATTTTCTTCTGCCGCACTCTGTACCGTCATCGTTCTGCCCAGCGCGTCAGTTTTACCCGGGATGACCTGACCATCGCCAGTGGTAATGGTGTAGGGGACATCCACCAACGGCTTATCGCTTTGCTCGCTGAGCAGGGTATAGCGGGCGGAGTAGTCAAACAGCGCACCGGCGGATTTCTTGCCGGTGATATGGTCGGTCATAGTGATGCTGACCCCTTCGATACGGATATTGCCCATTGGATCAATGACTATCTGCCCGCCTGCGTTCCCAATGATGATTTGCCCGCTTTCAGAGTGCACTGTGATATGTTTACCCACGGTGATTTGCTGGTTATCGGCGATGTTCAGTTGATGACTTTTACCAATGGAAAGGGCCTGCTGACCTTTAATGGTCACCGTCTGATTTTGACCGACTTCAAGCGTATGGAAGCCCTGCACGGCTTCATCATCATCATTTTTAATTATCGCCGTGCGGTTATGCGCCACTTCTGTTTTCTGGTCATTACCTATCTGCGTGGTTTTATCCCAGAGAATCTGCGTTTTCATATTCCGCTGAGCATGAATAAACACTTCCTCGCTTCCTTTATCATCCTCAAAGCGCAGTTCATTAAATCCCTGTCCCCCGTGAGTCCGGGTTTTAAAGGTGGTACGGGTTTTCTCCAGCGGTAAATTAAGAGGCGGGCGGTTGAGGCCGTTATAGGTACACCCCGTCACAATCGGGCGGTCAATATCGCCGTTGAGATAGCTGACTATCACTTCCTGCCCGACGCGAGGGATCGCCATAAAACCGAAACCGTTGCCGTTCCAGCCTTGCGCCACCCGTACCCAGCAAGAAGCGCTGTCTGTTGTGGTCAATAAAAATTGG
>NZ_JAHZMK010000054.1:0-7640 GCF_020387775.1 Photorhabdus antumapuensis | reverse complement strand
TGGGGTACCGTCAGGATTCCTGCGTAAATGAGTAACATCCCCAATTTCGCTACATTTGAAACGTCACACCGTAGTCAATCGGCGCTACATCTCGCTCCCGTAGCTCATACATACCAAAACGATTTGTGTGATGTGTTCTGTATGGGCTGAACGCGGCAGCTAATTCAGGTGTTAACTTCATACCTTCAGCTTCCAATTCTTTGAATGCCTGTGTCATTGTGTGGCAGTTGTGGAAGATCATTAAGTTGGCAATCAGATGATTGTATTTGATTATTTTCAACTGATCTTCACGTACATTTTCCTCAATCTTATCCGACCCGAAATAAACCCACTGTGAAAAATTATTAAAACCCTCACACTTGTTTTGTGCCGCCTGGATGACTTGCCGTAACGCATCGTCACTAATATATTCCAGTAGAAACATTGTGCGGACAACACGCCCCAACTCACGAAAAGCGAAGTACAGCTTGTTTTTCCGGCTAGCAGTACCGAGTTTACGTAGGATGGTTGATGGTGAAATACGACCGGCGCGAATGGATTGTGCCACTTGAAACATGTCAGGTAGATGGCAGGCAATCACGTCCCAATCTATTGCATCTTTGGTAAACAGGTCATCGATGTGTTGATACACTTCGTCGGTTGTTGGACGGAACCATTTCAAATCTTTCCAGTTGCGAATACGTGGCATTACTTTGATGCCTAGCAAAAATGCTAAGCCATACACGGGCGCGCTTTGCGCCTGAGTGTCGCCATGCACCGTATCGGGCTGGATATCAGACTTGTTCTTGATTAATCCATCCAAGATATACACAGCTTCCCATACGCCGCAGGGAATAAAATGCGAGAACAGCGCGATATAGGTGTCGCTAACATGGTAGTAAGCAATGCCTCCATAACCACCGTAACGAATATGCTTTTCCGACAGCAGATTATTTTCATACAGGTTCCACTGTGTACCGTCTGCCGCAGCGCGTTTCGTATCTCCCCAATAACGCGGTAATTGAAATTGATTGTATCCATTGATCGTAGAACAAATAGCAGCCTCTAGTTTTTCAGTCGTGATCTGACGCTGATCGACGAATGACACCTGACGCGCACTGACGTCGGCAATATTTTTGGCGATTTGCGTCGGCCCCAAGCCAGTACCATAGGCAAATACTGTTAAAATTTTACGTCGATCTTCGTCTTGTAACTTTCCTTGATGCCCACTCAACGGGCCAAAATGTTTACCCCACCCAATCCATTGCATGGTATCGGTCAGTACATCCAGAAGTGAAAGGCCCAAGTTATCGAGCTTACGTCGTAATGCGTCGTCGAACTGCTTAAATCCAGGCGGTTTTTCTTTTTTATCTTGGCGACTCAACTTTGGTCTGCCATCAATGATCTTGAAATAAGGATTATCCAGGTAGGATTTGTCCGTTTGCTGCGCCACCCCTGTCAACATGGCGCGAATATGCTTGATAAATTCAACACTCTCGACCGGCAAGCCCACTTTTTCGCCGTAGTCGGAGCGTGTATGTTCACATTCGTTCATGGGCACCAGTTCGTCCCTGTAGTCTGAATAGGCATCGCTACCCAGCACACAGAGGTCACCGGACTTCAATTCCCGAACCATTTGCAAACATACACATGCTTCGAATTGACAGTGGTTGATTCGGGTTAGAGCAATATCGCGCTTGGCTTCTCCTGTTACCAGTTTCCACCATTTCTCAGGGATCCAGACTAGATCGTCTGAAGTTAATACTGTTTCGCCTTTGCCCTTGAGTGTCATCCACTCGTTTTGTCGTTGACTGTTTTCCAGCATAAAATCTAGTGATCGCTCAAAACTAACATCCTGACTGGTAGATTTGAGCGTTAACTTCCTCAAAATCCGCAGCATCTCTGATCGTCGTGGTTTGAAGAATTTCAAAATAAAACGACACTCGTTTTTACCACCATATTCTACATGCAAGCGAGAGAACTCGCATAAATCTGGGCGTGCCGTGACAGTTTGGCGTACTCCCTTTAACTGTTCGTCTGCTGACTGACTCGATTTTAAGAGTGCCTCCAGCGCCGCGAAACGGCGCAAGATTTCATCTGTTTTTTCTTGATTGTCTGCCAGATATTTTTCCAGAGCTTCTTCTGCGCTCCGTAAAGTTCGGCCCATCTGCTTGCAAAAGATATTACAGAGATCATCGGTCACAATTGCCAAGCGTTGTCGAATCAAAGCTAAAGTAACTGAGTAGCGTTTGGGCGCGGCCATATCGACCATGCTGGCGGCATCAAGGCTGTTACCTTCAAGTGCCCATTGTTTAATTTTGACGACGGGTAAGGGTTTTAGCAGATGAGTATGATAGGCCAACTCGGTTAGTTGGTCATAACGCTCAAGTAAAATACGCATGCCATTTACTGTCGGCTTGGCAGTATCCTGCTTAACATCGTTCCAAGGACTTACGCGTCGGGGATCGTCACCAACGATAAATAGCTTGTCGAGAAATAGTCGACCTGTATCGCCAAGCGCATCATGAATAGACATATGTAGCGCCAGATTAGCGGCAACACGTTCAGCACGTGCTCCGCGTACCAAAGTGTCAAACGCCGGTAATTCGTAACGATGGCGTACCAACGTTTCAATGCCGATATTGATAATGTCGATGACATCTTCCCTGATCAATGCCGCTTCAGCAAAAGTTTGCCGCATCAAAACTTTACCATCATCTCCGAATGGCTTGACCTCAAGAAATTGTCGCACCACCGATAAGTGCTTACGTCTGGCTTGCGAAATGTCATACTGCTGTAAATTTTCTCGATCATAAGTTTCGCCGATACTGATGGCAACATGTTCGACAATGGCATTGGGTACTTGCTCTGAAGTGACGAAATAGCCCAACCGTTGGTAGGTTTTTAACAGCAAAGCAAATCCTAAGCGCGTGGTACTTGAACGAGTTGTACTGTCGCAACAGCCTCGTTCAGCATCAGTCACCGTGTAAAAATGCTCCAATTCTGTTTGGGCCAGTCGGCTTTTGAATCGGGGATAAGCTGTATCATTTGGTTGCAATTTGGAAAACCAAAACGGAATATGGCACAAGAAAAACGGCCGTTTATCTTGTATTCAAGAAAACGCCCAAATAAAGTAAAAAAATCACAAGAAAACTCATTGAGAAAATCAACGCCATATTATAGCCTTAGTTTTATCTTTTCTTGTACATAAAAATCAATCATGCTTGTCGGATATGTTCGTGTTTCAAAAAATGATGGTAGCCAAACGCTTGCGCCCCAGCGTGATGTCTTAATTACTGCCGGTGTTGAGCCAAATCGCATCTATGAAGATTTGGCATCAGGTCGGAAAGATGATCGGCCAGGATTGAATGCATGCCTCAAAGCCCTTCAGCCAGGCAATACTTTAGTCATTTGGAAACTAGACAGACTGGGACGCGATTTAAAACACCTGGTGACCACAGTCGATGATTTGCGTGCCAGAGACGTTGGTTTAAAAGTTCTGGCTGGTGCTGGCGCACAAATTGACACGACGACCTCGAATGGACGACTGTTTTTTGGCATTTTTGCTGCACTGGCTGAGTTCGAGCGAGAGCTGATTGCCGAACGTACACAGGCAGGGCTTGCAGCAGCCAGAGCAAGAGGACGTCTTGGTGGGCGACCTCGCAAAATGGATCGGGCAACGATAATGATGGCTATGGCCGCAATGGCCGACCCCAAAGCTAATGCTGCTGAAGTAGCCCGTCGTTTGAATATTACGACTACGACACTCTATGCTTACGTAAATGGTGATGGTACGTTGAAGCAAGCTGGCCAGGCACTTTTGAATGTGCCATGACAGAATTGAGGGCAGACGGCAAAAAAACTTCCGATTTAGCACAATTCATTGATGTACTAAAAAACAGACATAAGGGACTTCGCATGAGTATTTTGATTGATACAATTCGAATAGCTGGTTTTCGTGGAATTAAGAATTTAGAAGTCTCATTGTCTCGAATTATAGTACTTATCGGCCCAAATAATGCAGGTAAAACTTCGTTAATCAAAGCCCTTCAGCTAAGTTTAGGTGATTATTCTCGCTATCTTTCGGAAGAGGATTTTTATATTTCTCCAGATGAAAGACGAGTGAACGAAATAATTGTTGATGTCAGAATTGTGCCGGCGGATGCGAATGGAGATCGGGTTGCAAATTTCGACATTGAATGGCTAACCGAATTCGGGGATAAGATTCAATCTGAAGCCAATGGAAATCAATTTGTTGCGATCAGAACACGCTCCGAACAAAATGTCACTAAAGGTGGCTTTGATACGAACCGTACCACCTTAGAGATCTGGCCTCCTTTTGAAACCTGGACAACTATTAAGGTTAAAGGTACAAAGCTTGGTAGCCGCTTACAGAGCCTACCGCTTGTTTCTATGGAGGCGCAAAGAGATATTCATCAGGATTTACGTGATCGCTCATCATTCATCGGGAAGATACTTGCTAGTGTTGAGTACGACAAAAATGACATATTGGAACTTGAGTCACTAATCAAGCAGGTCAATGATGATGCTGTCGACAAAAGCAAGGAACTCAAAAGCCTAAAATCCCACCTGGAAAAACTGAATCAATCGATTGGTGGTACTGGCGGTGCAGAAGTAACTCCCTTTCCGAAAAAAATTCGGGACCTGTCAAAGAATTTTTCTGTCTATTCTGGTGAAACCGATACCAATTCGTTTTCGATGGAATATCACGGCATGGGAACACGCAGTTGGGCTTCAATGTTAACGATTAAGTCTTTCATCGAGATTTTGAGTCACAGACATATTGCCGAATCTGAGCCTTGATTCCCAATTCTGACAGTTGAAGAGCCAGAAGCGCATTTGCATCCGAATGCACAGAAAACACTTTATCGCCAACTCTCAGATACAAATGGTCAATTAATTTTAAGTACGCATTCTCCATTTTTGGCTGCCATGGCTGACCTTTATCAAATAAGATCATTGGTAAAAACAAAAAATGGGATTGTGGCACATAAAATTTCTCACCCAATGACCGATGACGAGAAAAAATCAATTTCACGTAGTATATTAGCTAAAAATGGTGAATTGCTGTTTGCTAAGTGCATGCTTTTATGTGAAGGAGTCACTGAGGAGCAGGTGCTTCCCGCGATGTTTGAGATTTATGCATCAGCTACTCCTTGGTCTGTCGGCCTTTCTTGTGTCAATGTTGGTGGAAAAGATGCATATATTCATTTTGCGTTGTTGCCATTTAGCTTCGGTATACCAATATGTATTATCAGTGATAACGACATTAATCCTAACTCTGGGACTAAAACACAGGATGATGTCACGCAACAAATAGAAAAATTATCGAAAAAAATGTGTCTGTCACTGACAAAAGATTTTTACGATATTTATTTCCTTGATGATGGAAATGATTTTGAAAAAGAATTGATTGACCACGGCTTGCGTGATGAGATTATTGATGCTTTTGTTTTACTTGCAACAACAGGAAATAAAAATAACGAGAAATTTAGAGAAGCAAAATATAATGAATTTAATCAACTTACTGATGAACAATTATTAGAAAAAATGAGTAAGGAAAAAGCATCTTATGCTGGTTTCTTAGCAGATGTGCTTCTAGCAAATAAAAGAATAAAATCAGTTGATGATTTAGTACCACCTAATGTTCGAGCTAGTTTCGATTGTATAAAAGGATGGTTAGCATGTTAAATTTATCTAAGGGTCAAGAGGCCGTAGTCCACGCTGAGATCGGTCTGCCTATGCAGGTACTTGCAGCAGCGGGATCTGGTAAAACTAGAGTGCTAACTGAACGTGTACGTTATTTAATCGAAAACACACGCAAAGATGGTATCATCGCGTTGACATTTTCCAATAAAGCAGCCGAAGAAATGCAAATTCGTTTAGCTGACCTAGATGTGCTTAGCGAACGATGCTGGATAGCTACAATTCATGCTGTAGCTCAGCGGATTTTAGATCAATATGGTCATACTATTGGCTTACCTTCTGAACTTCATATTTATGAACGCGATTTAGATCGAAAAACTGTTTTTCTTCAATCTTTAAGAGAAAGTGGCATTGGTATCGATGATTTCCTTAATGCTGGAGATGAAAAAACGCGAAAAAATCGTGAGCGTATTATTCATAATTACTTAGAACAATTCTCAGTAGTTAAACGAGAACTTTTAACAGAAGAGGAAATAAAAGAAAAATATACTTCTAATGAGTCATTTTTAAGTGTTTTTCAAGCATACCAAGGTGCCTTAGTGAGAAGTGGTGGCTTAGATTTTGATGATATTTTAGTTTACGCCCATAGAATTTTGATGGAGCAGCCATGGTGCGCGAATATTTATAGAGCTAAATATAAACATATATGTGTCGATGAGGCACAAGACTTAAACAAAGCTCAGTATGAATTTATCAAAGTGTTGTGTGGAGACCAGATTAAGAGTGTAATGATGGTAGGTGATCCCAATCAAATGATTTATGGATTCAATGGTTCATCGTCCAATTACTTATGCAAATTATTTTTACAGGATTTTTCTGCTCAGGTTTTCGAACTGAAAGAAAATTATCGCAGCTCAAAGGCGGTAATTAGTTTAGCTAATAAATTGAAGCCAGGATCACAAGTAGAAGCTGATTTTGTATTAGATGGACAATATGAAATTCATAAATGCCAAAATGAAGAGGACGAAGCTACTTGGATTTGTAATAAGGTGAATGAACTTCTTTGTCAGAAAACAAATATTGAAATTGAAGGCGATATATCGCTTACCAATATGGTTGTGATTGCCCGAAATCGATTCGTTTTCCTTAAGCTAGAGAAGATGCTTGGTGAAAAAGGCATTCCATACTCGTTGAAGAAAAGTGAGCGTCAAGCAGAACCATCATCTTTATTTGGTAGGGTGCTTGATCTTGCAATACGAGTTCGTCTTAATCCAAAAGATTGGATTGACGGTAAAAAACTTTGTACTGCTCTGAAGATATCAGTTCCCTCTGTCTGGGGTAACGATAATTTATTACTTGATATGGCTGCCGCCGTTCGCCACTCAGCGATTTCATTCCCTGATATTCAAGCTGACCTTCTTGAGGAAATTCAAGGATTAGACATTGAAAAGCCAAACATACCTAAACTATATGATCGTTTTAATACAATTATTCAAGGATTGAATGATGTTAATTTGCCTAAATGAAGACAATGAGCTTGAGCGTTCCTTGCAAGAACTAGATGACTTCAGGAATTGCTGGACTACCTTCAAAAGGAAGGGGTTAGGTGAATCCCTCATGTCCTTTCGTAATGCGATTGCATTGGGGCAGGTTGCAGAAAACTATGATCCAACTGGTCTAACATTAAGTACAGTCCACACAATGAAAGGGCTTGAGAAAGATATCGTTTTTCTCATGGGTATGTGTGAGGGAGTATTTCCAGATTATCGAGCTAATACCAAGAAAGAACTTGAAGAAGAGCTTAATAGCGCTTTTGTAGCTATTACACGCGCTAAACGCTGGATATTTGTCTCTTATCCGCTTCAAAGAGTTATGCCATGGGGAAGTTTAAAATCACAGACCGTTTCACGGTTTGTAACGATGTTGCAAAAATGAAAATTTATTGAGTTATTGACACGTGTTACTCATTTACGCAGGAATCCTTACGGTACCCC
>NZ_JAHZMK010000053.1:129487-129625 GCF_020387775.1 Photorhabdus antumapuensis | reverse complement strand
CCCTTTATTATCCAATTGAGTACTTGCTAAAGTAATATCTCGTCCTGCTTGCACTTTAATATTTGGCGCAATATGGGTTTCTTTGCCAACAATATTCAGGTCCGTTTTAGCTGTGATATTTCCCAGTTCAATTTTGCC
>NZ_JAHZMK010000053.1:0-129294 GCF_020387775.1 Photorhabdus antumapuensis | reverse complement strand
AATCCGTCGCCTTGCCATCTAATCCTTTGCCACCAATGATGATTTGGCCTTTTTTAACCTCTAATGCTTCCAACGCGCCTTGTTTATCAAATTGGGGTTTACCCGTGGTCAGTGTGGCACTGGCCGTATTAATAAAACCACAGCCATCACAGGTAATGCCGTTGGGGTTGGCAATCATCATATTGGCTTTATTGCCGAAAATTTCCAACCGGCCTTGCAGGTTAGATTGTCCACTGCCGGTCACTTCATTAATAATCAGTTCCGCTGCTTTTCCATGCAGATTAGGGTTAGCGTTAAGTTGTCCGGCCAGTTGTGATTGAGCTGCCTGAATCGCGTTATTGAGTACGGCACCCTGAGTGGCAACGTTAAACTCTTTATAGGTGTTGTGAGATATCCCCGCGTCATTCGGCGTGGCAATATTCACCACCGGGATATTGCCCTGATTTTGTACCTGCGTATGGTGATTATCCGGTGTTATTCCCGCGGCAATCGTCGGGTGTAGCGGCTGGATTGCCGTCAGGTAAATTAAAAGATAACTCGTGCCTCTTGCCACAGAGTTGTTGCGTTTACTCATTGTACTTTCCCTTTTGTTTAATTTAAGTGTGACAAAGTCAGTGATGCTGACCAATAAATGACCCAGTGATCCGGTTTTAGGTGATCAGGGTGAATGAGGGGCGTCCCAATGGTGATGGTCTGATTGAGTTTACGGTGAGTCAGTGATAAGCCCAGAGCCGCGCCGGTAACGTTTCCGCCCTCGATTTGTCCGGTTTTTTCCTGTAACCAGCCAGTATCCAGCGCTCCGGTTAAAGTGAGTTCGCCTGGGATAGGAAGTTCTGATATCCGCCAGTTCAGCTCATTGCGCCAATATCCGCCGCGGTTGCCGGTGAGATATTGTTCTTTGAATCCCCGAACGGAATATTGTCCCCCCAGTGAGAGACGTTCGCTGGCGTAAAGGTTGTCCGGCGTGGTCTGACCGTAAATCGATGACAGGTAATAAACGGAGTCTGTGACCGGCATAAAATAGCTGGCACTTAAACTGAATTTGCGAAATTGACTACGTGGCGCATCTGAGAAACGCAGATCATCTTTGGTGGCGCCAAACGTCTGTAAACCGTGGCTCACCGTTGGGTTAAAAGTGATATAGCTACCCGCCAGTACGGTACTGTAATTAACGCCAAAGCTGATGTTGCTCAGTGTCGGACTGCTGATGGATAATGTTTCTCCTGCCAGTAAATTGGTGGTCCGACGGCGTGTCAGCCCCATATCCAATGCCAGTTTCTGTTCTCCATCACGATATAACGTCCGGTTTGCTGCCAGCCGGTGAGTCTGACTATCACCTGTGTAGCGATAGGTTTGTGAACCTGTCGGGATATTCTGAAAAGAATCATTCCAGGCATATTGATAACTGAATAACCAGTAACCATAAGGAACCGTCACGCTGGCAGAGAGGCTGCGGCTTTGATGGCTATTGCGGAAATCACTGTTACGGCTGGCAGACAATGTCCACTGGTCAGCAAGGTGTAATGGATTATCCAGGCTCACGCTGGTATTGATTTGCCCGGTGCCAGTACTTTTTTGACCACTATTATCCGCACTCAAGCTGGCACTAACGGGTAAGCGAGTTGATGTTCGCTTTAAGATAACCGTGGAATAACCCGGTTGTTTGCCCGGCTGAATATCAATGGTCACTTGTTGAGACGGCAGGCGGTTCAAACGTTCCATGCCTTGTTCGATATCTCGCAGATTAAGCGTCTTACCCATTATTCTCGGAAAAGCCATTTTCAACGAGAAAGGTGTTTCACCGTCCAGACTGACTGATTCAACTTTGCCTTCATTGACCGTAATAATAAGAACGCCGGAGGATAAATCTTGTGCCCTGAGTCCGGCCTGAGACGTGACATAACCCCGCTCAATATAGGCATTAGTAGTTTTTCGTACCAATGCGTTAATATCCTGCAAAGATAAGCAGTGAGATAAATAAGGGTGAATTAAGTTCTTTTTGACTGATTCAGACAGACTTTCTGCACCGTCAAATTCAATCCGGCGAATGGTGTGGCAAACAGACTTGTCTGTACTCGGCGATACATCGGGTGATGGAGATAATATGATGTTGTTACGCAGCGTTTCCCGTTGTTGCTCGGCTTGTTGCAGTAATGCTTTTTGTTGCTGCGTGATGGTTTCTTGATCCGCAGGGCTGATGGATGCTGAGGCATAGACCAGTTCGGAAATGCCCAGCAGGATAAGCCCTGTCAGGCTTTGGTGATAAAGAAAGCGTTTTCCCATAAATAATCCTGATTATTGAATAATAATATTAATAAACTATTTTAATGTGGGATTATTTTCTTGTCTGAATGAATAGTATGAAATGTGATCGAGATCGGTTATTTAATCCTGCTAATGGGGAATCTGATATATTAAATTCCGCAAAGTGGCGATAGAGATGGAGATATTATCTCCTTACTGCAACCCGAATTCTTTTAACTTCCGTGTAATCGTATTGCGTCCTCAACTTGGCAATAGTGCAATTATCCGACAGCCAAAGTGATCTCTTAGCTTGGTTGAGGCGGTGTCAAACTTTGCTGAAATTGGAAAAGGGAGTGAAGCCTGTCGCAGTATTGGGCTTTTTCCAGGCAATTCTAAAAATTACCACCGTAGTTTGTGCTGATAAAAGATACATCTTTGGCGACTCAGGTTAATAACCGCAGCATGGTTTATCCGACAGAAGTCTTTTTATTTGTCGCGTTAATTTATTTCGTAATGTGTTTGGCACTGGAATTGACAGCAAACTATCTTGTTCGCCGCTTCACTCTGCAACGTAGTAAAATATCTCTTTTCCGATTTTATATTATTGAAATATATTTTCATTCTGAAATGTAAACAATAATGAAATTATTAAGGTAAATAAAGAATTTTGTGAAAATAATAAGAATCTGTTGAAATAACAGAATAATAATCTTTTTAGATAATATGGCGATGATATAACTTATAAAATATTATAATAAATTCGGCATCTTATTATTGCTTGTTAGATTTACACCTTCTGGATTTACAGAAATATTCGATATTTTAGTTGATTGTTATCGATCATGATTAAGACGAGGGCATAAAATATAGGGTCACCCCCCATTTTTGCAACCCTGATTTTGATTAATGGTGGGTTTGCTTAAATCTATCCGGAGTCTCTATGGGCAAGGATGCCCGCACCTCCATGAGTTCTGCACCTGATGAACCTAAAAAAGTGTGGGGCACTTTACCGATTGGCAATAAAATAACCGATTCAACACGCCTGTCATCAAATCCCCATTTTGTTTAGCCGGTAATGGAATGCCCGGTGCCACATTAGCAGATGAAAGGAATAAAACCTTGGTGCCATAATGAATGCCGATGAGACTACGTCAACCAGAGATATCCGTCCTTTCATAGATGCTCTCGGTGCAGTTAGATTTAACCGACCAAAAGTTAACTGCCAAGGGAAACATGTGTTATTCCTACATCAGAGTCAGATCAACTGATCAAAGTATAGAGAGATAAAAAGAGGCTTTATCAGCAACAAATGCAATGGAGTTAATAAGGCGCTCATTATTTATTGCAAACGCGAACGGCCGTATTAAACGGTGAGCCAGAGGCTCAATTTGAGCGTTGGTATCCGGGAGTAAAATTGGGAGAAGAAACAAAAAACCATCTAACCGAAGCGATTACAGTATAGAATAATACCCAACGTTTTTTATGCTCTCCTTAATCCAATTAATCATAAAAAATAAAATTAATCACTAGATTATATGATGCGAATAATATCTTATTCAATATTTGTCTTTACAATGAGTGTGTTATTTCATTGTGTATTTCAACTTTTTTAAAATATAAAATAATCATAAATGTGGCTTTTGTCACGAAACAAATATTTTTTATTGACTTGTCAAAGTTAATACATAATATTTTTTAATATTATGAACTAAACTGAGGATTTATGTTTTGAGCAATCCATTTGAAAATGAATTTTTTGATTTCTTTGTATTAATAAATGATGAAAGCCAACACTCATTATGGCCTGTATTCATCGCAGTACCTGCTGGTTGGCAAGTTATCTACGGGCCAGAAAAACGTGAGAATTGTTTGGGTTTTGTAGAGAGTAATTGGAAAGATATGAGGCTGAAAAGTTTGCAGTGAAATAAATTAGAAAAGGCGGATTCGACTAATAAGTGCAATGTTTCAGAAGGGCGGTCAGTGACTATAGTAGACATATTTCCCGCCACAGGAAAATGCACTATGACCTATAAACAACTGACCGAAGTAGAAAGATACCCGATTTTTAGTTTAAAAAAAGCGGGTTTTTACAACGCTTCATTGCTCAATCACTTAATCGAAACTCATCAACCAGTAGCAGAGAGTTGAAAAAAAATCAGAAAGTAAAAGAATATTGTCTGAAACAGGCCCATCTTCAGGGGGTTTCTTGCCGTCATTTTGCCAAGAAAGTCACAAAAGTGACCAAAGAAATAAAAAAATGGATAAAGTGGCTAATTTGCCAAGATTTAAGTCCTGAACAGGTGGTTGACTATCTAAGGAAGTATGAAGGGAGATCCTTGCATCATGAGACCATTTATAGATTGATTTATAAAGATCAAATGGATAGAGGTGACTTATGGCAATATCTCAGAATTGCCAGTAAACCGTATCGTAAACGGTATGGCTGTTATGAAAGAAGGGGAAAAATTAAAAACAAAGTCAGTATTAATGAACGCCCAGAAATCATTGATAAAAAAGCACGAATTGGTGATTGGGAAGGTGATGCGATAATAGGAAAAGATAAAAAAGTGTATTATCAACGCTGGTTGAACGTAAGACACTCTATATAATCATTATCAAACTGAACAGAAAACAAGCATCAGAAGTAGCTGAAGATACAGTGAGGGCTTTATACCCGTTAAAACAAATGGTTAAAACAATGACGTTTGATAACGGTTTAGAATTAAATAATCGTCCCCGAAAGACTCATGGTGACAAAACCCCAAATGGACTATTTAGAGGGATACAAACTTGTTTACTCGTAGCTTAATTATGTTGCGCTTACTATGCGAAACCACCAAACAAAAACATTATCCCTATAACATTTGTAGCTAAGGCAGAACTATATATGAATAAGGATGGGTATTGTAATTTAACATCTGCGCAGTTCGGAATTTGGTCATTCAACGAAATTATAGAAAATAAGTCAATAAATAATATAAGCGAATATTTTATAATTGATGGTGATATAAATGTTGAATATTTTTCTGAGGCGGTTAGAAAAACAGTAGAAGAAGCTGAGGCTTTACACTCTCGTTTTTATAAATTTGATAATTGTATTAAACAGAAGTTTTTCTCTATAAATAACTATGAACCAAAAATTATTGATTACAGCTATTTTCGAGAGGAAATTGCACTCCAGAAAGCTAAAAGTTTCTTAATGGCAAGAACGGAGCAATCTTTTGATATTTGTGAGAATCTTCCATTCGAAATATTACTAATAAAAATAGCAGAAAATAAATTTTTGTATTTCCACTGTTATCATCATATAGTTATGGATGGTTTGGGGGCATCACTCATTATTCAACGTGTCATAAGTTTATATAACGCTTCTTTTATTGATGGCTCTCCTCCTCCTTCACCATTCGGTAAATTTAAGGAACTTATTGATGGTGATATTGATTATCATAATTCTTCCAGATTTATTTGTGACCGTGATTACTGGTTAAATCTATTTGCTGATCTTCCTGCCCCTGCTAGCCTAGCGAATCGAATAGCTCCTCCTTTAAGAACTATAATACGTCATCGTGTGAGTTTGGGTTATGAATTAACTGACCTGCTGCATAAAAAATCAAAAGAAATGAATTGCACATTACCTAACTTGCTTATTGCCATAACTTGCGTTTACTTGCATCGCATGACGGGACTCTCTGAAGTCATAGTCGGTTTGCCAGTAACAGGAAGGCTTGGAAGGAAAGAACGTATTATACCAGGATTGATGGCAAATATACTTCCAATGCGATTAATACTTTCGCCAGATTTGAATTTGAAGACGGTTTTAGCCAGAGCAGCGAGACAAATCATGACGGTCTTACGTCATCAAAAATATAGATATGAAGATTTGTGTCGTGATTTAAAAATAATTAATAGTGGTGAATCATTATATCGAACAAGTATAAACGTTGAAAGCTTTGATAATGGTGGCTATTTTCATCAAAGTAAAATACTACCTTGCAATATTGCAAATGGACCTGTTTCTGATCTCAACATTTTTTTCTTTGATTATAATAAAGAAGTTCCTTTGACCCTTGGATTTGATGCAAATAGTGAGTTGTATTCTCCAGAACAGTTGTCTGAACATACCTCTCGGATGTTGAAAGTTTTTTATGATTTGTTAACAAATCAAGATGCTACCATTGGTTCGTTGTTATTGCTAAATGATAATGAATATAGAAATTTAGAAATTATTAATAATAAAACTCTGGCATCAATCCCTTCGTTAACACTTGCTGATCGCTTTGAAGATCAAGTAAAAAAATCCCCAAATAAATCAGCATTATATTGTGGTGATATTTCTTTAACTTACGCTCAACTTAAT
This sequence comes from Photorhabdus antumapuensis, assembly GCF_020387775.1. NCBI lineage: Bacteria > Pseudomonadati > Pseudomonadota > Gammaproteobacteria > Enterobacterales > Morganellaceae > Photorhabdus > Photorhabdus antumapuensis. The sequence continues at coordinate 122,693 of NZ_JAHZMK010000053.1, read as the reverse complement.
GAAAGATCAAACAAGCTGGGTCATTATTTATTAAGTCAACATTTTCTCCCTAATGACACCGTAGCGTTACTATTACCTAGGACCGTTGATTTAATTGTAGCATTGTTAGCTATATCGAAGATAGGTGCAACATATATACCGTTAGATCCTGATTATCCTGAAGAACGTTTGAAACATATTATTGAAACCGCAAAACCGAAAATTGTATTGACGTCAATTAATGTTAATTTTAACTTTTGTTTAGATGCTCTTCAGATACAGTTAGATGATATTAATATCTCCTTATTAGTCAATTCTCAATCAATTCACAACCCTATTAGAGTAGTCACTACTGCTAATCAAGCTGCGTATATCTTGTTTACATCAGGATCGACAGGGAATCCTAAGGGAGTAGTGATTACACACCATTCGCTTACTAATTTTCTTTACGCAATGCAAATGTCACTGCAAATAAAACCTAGCAACCGAATACTCGCTGTTACAACGATTGGTTTTGACATCGCAGGTTTGGAAATATTCTTACCATTAGTTAATGGAGCTTCAATAGCGTTAGCGTCTCATGACACTACACGGGATCCTAATCTATTGGCATCGGAAATCGTCCGAAATAACATAACTCATTTGCAAGGCACGCCCGCTTTGTGGCAAGGATTGGTTGAGTATCAGCCAAACTCATTGAGTAACCTCACCGCAATCGTTGGTGGTGATTCGTTGCCTAAGAATCTGGCTGAACGTATGGTGTCTCTAGCACATAGAGTCATTCAAGTTTATGGTCCTACTGAAACTACCATTTGGTCTACTTTACATGAACTGACGGCAAAGTCTGTGCAGCCAAATTCTATTGGTTTACCAATGCTAAATACGCAGATCTATATTCTTGATACGGCTCTTCAGCCTGTGCCAGTAGGATATCCCGGAGAACTATATATAGCAGGTGATGGATTGGCTCTTGGCTATTTAGACCTCCCCGCTATGACCAGCGAGAGATTTGTCGCAAATCCTTTTGGAACCGCAGGGCAGCGTATGTATCGTACCGGCGATCTGGCTTGCTGGGGAAGTGACATGAATGTCAATTTCTTGGGGCGTGTCGATAATCAAGTAAAAATTCGTGGTTATCGAATTGAGTTGGGAGAAATTGAAAATACATTCCTGAAATCACCACTAATAAAGAATGCGCTAGTAATTGCGTACGGAAAAGAAAGTATCAGCAACAAATATTTGGTAGCCTATGTTGTTTTGCGCAAACCCAATTCTTGCTCGTCGGAAGAATTAAATAAATGGCTGAAAAAACATCTACCTGACTATATGCTGCCGGCAGTTATTATGATAGTGGATAGTTTTCCACTGATGCCGAATGGTAAAATAGACCGCCACGCTTTGCTAGCACCGATATTCAAGTCAGGTGAGCGAGTTTTACCGGAATCATCCCAGGAAAAAATCTTATGTAAAATCTTTGAGGAGGTTTTAGGATTTGAGTCGATAGGTATTAATGATAGCTTCTTCAATCTTGGTGGAAATTCTCTACTAGCAATACAGTTACTTATTCGTTTACGCATTCAGTTAGATATTGAATTACCTCTAAAAGTTATTTTTGAATCTCCAACGGTTAAAGAGCTTTCCAAGGTTATAGCTGACACAGACAAAAAATATTCTCTACGAGAAAAACTGACCCCCCAGTTGCGGCCAAATATCTTGCCAATGTCATTTGCCCAACAACGTCTGTGGTTACAGGGACAGATTAATGAGAGCAGTGCATATAATATGCCTATGGCATTACGCATCTATGGTGAATTGGATACCATTGCACTTTCAGCAGCGCTGTCTGATGTAGTGAAACGGCACGAAAGTTTGCGTACTTATCTGACCCTACAGGATGATATACCATGCCAATATATTGTATCGACGGAAGAAATCTCGTTCTCATTGCATGCTCACGAGTTGGATGAGTCTCAAATTACAAAAGAGTTAACTCAGCAGGCTGGTTATATCTTCAGGCTTGATAAAGAATTGCCTATTAAAGCTTGGTTGTATCGGATAAAACCCGAGCAGCATATATTCTTGCTATTAATCCATCACACTGCGGGAGATGGTGGTTCTATCTCCCCCCTACTACATGATTTGGACCATTACTATCAGGCCCACTTGAAAGGAGAAAATTCTTCACTGCCGCCTTTGCCAGTGCAATATGCAGATTACACATTATGGCAACATATATTACTATCTGATGAGCAAAAATCGGTAGGTTTGTATGCGAAACAAATGCATTACTGGTGTAACCAGCTAGCGTTATTACCAGAAGAGGTAACAATAGCTAGTGTGCAACCTAGGCCCACGAAGCCAAGTAGCAAAGGTGATTGCTATAAATTCTCAGTTCCTCCGGATATATATCAGGGTCTAAAACGCCTGGCTTTACAAGCGGAAGCCAGTCTGTTCATGGTTCTAAAAACGGCTCTTGCTGTGCTGCTTCATCGAATGGGGGCCGGTGATGATATATCGGTAGGCACTCCCGTTTTGGGCCGTACAGATGAAGCTCAAATGCCACTAATTGGCCTTTTTTCCAATACATTGGTATTACGTACCAACCTTTCTGATAATCCTGATTTTATCTCCCTGATAGCACAGGTTCGTGGAACAGTACTTGATGCTTATATGCATCAGGATTTGCCTTTTGAGCAAATTGTCGAGTTTTTAACCCCACATCGTTCCGCGTCTAAGCACCCATTATTTCAAGTTATGATGGTACTGGAAGAGGAATTTTCGTTGGGCAATATCTTTTTGCCGTTACGTATTGAGCAACAGGAATTATTGACTAAAACGGCAAAGTTTGATCTCCTGTTTGTTTTCAAAGAGGATGCACAACAAAGCCTTTTAAAAGGACATATTGAATTTGCGACTGACCTATACGATGCGCAAACCGTTGCGGGATTTGTAGACCGCTTATTCAGTGTATTGAACATCATGGTAAACAGGCCCACTGAAAAAATTAGTGAAATTTGCCTGTTAAATACGTTTGAACGTCAACAACTGCTCAAAACTTGGAACAATACGCTCGTAGAATTGCCAAACCTGTCGTTGGGTGTACTGTTTGAACAGCAGGCTGCCCGTTCACCAAACGCTATCGCTGTTAGCGAAGGCAGTAAAACGTTAACCTATGCTCAGTTGAACATCGCGGCCAATCGCCTTGCACACCGGTTACGCGAACTTACTGGGGAGGAAGCGTTTTGCGTCGGGTTGCTCATGGCGCATTCGATCGATCAGGTCATTGCCACGTTGGCGGTGATCAAGGCTGGGGCGGCCTATCTGCCATTGCGTGCCAGCGATCCTCTGGAACGGCAGCAAATGATGCTGGATGACGCAGGTGCAGCGGTATTGATTACCGATGTCGATCACCATCTGCCAACGGCGCGCTTTGTGATATGCAACGTGGCCGATTCCGCTGGGAAACGCTGGCCAAAAATCAACCCTGCAACCAACGCCGGACCTTCCAGCCTTGCTTACATTATGTATACCTCTGGGTCGACTGGTAAACCGAAAGGCATTGCGGTAAACCAAGAAAGCGTTATAGCGCTAGCCTGCGATCGCCGATGGTTGCCGGAAGATCATCAGCGTGTGCTGCTGCATTCCCCCGCTGCGTTTGATGCCTCGACCTACGAGTTTTGGGTGCCGCTATTGTACGGTGGGCAATTAGTGGTGGTGCCAAAGGGTGAGCTGGATATTGATGTGCTGGCGCAGACCATCGCCAATGAAAAAATAACTGCTCTGTGGCTAACGGTTGGTCTGTTCCGGCTGATGGCGGAAGACCATGCCTCTTCCCTGGCCAGTGTGCGCCTGTTACTTGCCGGTGGCGATGTATTGCCAAAATCCTCTATCGAAACCGTTATGCGGCACTGCCCTGGGCTGGTAATGATGAATGGCTACGGGCCAACCGAAACCACCACCTTTGCAACAACTTATGCTATGCATAGCGTACCGGGCAGCGCTTCGGTGCCTATCGGTATGCCGTTGGACAATATGCAAGTGTATGTGCTTGATACCTACCTGCAACCCGTGCCTGTCGGCGTTTCAGGCGAGTTGTATATTGCCGGTACTGGGCTTGCGCACGGCTATCTTAACCAGCCTGGCCTGACGGCATCACACTTTATTGCTAATCCTTTCGGCAGCAGTGGCGATCGCATGTACCGTTCTGGCGATTGGGTTCGTTGGCGGCAGGAAGGGGTTCTGGAGTACCTAAACCGCGGCGATCAGCAGGTCAAAATACGCGGTTTCCGCATCGAGCTTGCCGAGATAGAGGCGGCATTGCTGGAGCTGGAAGGCGTTGCCCAGGCGCTTGTGTGCATTTTCGAACCGCAAAAAGGAAATAAACAGCTGGCTGCGTATGTCATTGCCGAAAAAATTGGACAGTGTGAACCAACATTGCTGCGACAAACGCTGAGCGCCCGGTTGCCAGACTTTATGGTGCCGGCCGTTGTGAGCGTAGTAGAGAGATTCCCGCTGACTGCCAACGGGAAAGTCGATATGCGCGTGTTACCCGTTCCAGAATTCAACGTTGGCTACGGACGAACCGCACGCAATGAGCAGGAAAGCAAACTGTGCCATTTGTTTGCCGAGGTCCTCGGTTTGCTCCAAGTTGGCATCGACGATAATTTCTTCGATCTGGGTGGTCATTCCCTGTTGGCATCGCGCTTTGTCAGCCATGTTCGCAAAGCGCTAAAAGTGAACCTCAGCATCCGCGATCTGTTTGAAGCACCAACGGTAGCGCAGTTTGTGCAGCGCTTGGGGCAAGGGAGCACACTGCGCCCAGCGTTGCAGGTGAAACCAAGGCCAGAACGCTTGCCGTTGTCTGCGGCCCAGTGCCGGCTATGGATGGTTGACCGCATTGAAGGGGGTAAATCCCTTTATAACATGCCGTTGACGCTGGAGTTGCAGGGGGAATTGAGCGTTCCTGCCATGGCAGCAGCGTTAAATGATGTGGTGGAACGCCATGAAAGCCTGCGCACACGCTTTCAGGAGTTGTCGGATGGTAACGTTTATCAGCAGATTGCCTGCGGGGAAGACGCGCAGTGCGAACTGACGCTGCACCACGTCCTTGCTGAGAATTTAGATGAAGAGGTGCTAGCAGCATCAGGATATATCTTTGATTTAGCGAATGAAAACCCCTGCCGGGCTTTGCTGTTCCATGTTGAACCGCATCATCATGTGCTTTTATTCCTGATGCACCACATCGCCAGCGACGGGGCATCGCTTGTTCCTCTGCTGCGTGATCTGGCGCTGGCGTATCATGCTCGGTTGCAGGGGCAAGCGCCGAACTGGGCGCCACTTCAGGTGCAGTATGCCGATTACACTCTGTGGCAACACGAACTGTTGGGCGATCCCCGTGATACGGGCAGCCTGCAAAGCCACCAATTGGCGTATTGGAGCGAAGTGCTGCATGGACTGCCGGAAGAGTTGCAGTTGCCAACCGACAGGCCACGGCCACAAAGCTCAAGCTATCAAGGTGGGCAATGGCGTTTTGAAGTTGATCCAGAGGTCTATGCACGCTTGCTTGAGCTAGCAAGGCAGCAGAATGCGAGCCTGTTTATGGTGTTGCAGGCGGCCTTGGCGGTGCTGCTGAGCCGGTTAGGCGCTGGTCATGACATTCCACTGGGTGTGGCTATTGCTGGCCGTACCGATGAAGCGTTGGAACCTCTAATCGGCTTTTTCACCAATACATTGGTGCTGCGCACCGATGTTTCTGGAAATCCGACCTTTGATCAATTGCTGGCGCGCGTGCGCGATAGCGCATTGCAGGCATATGAACATCAAGATCTGCCGTTTGAAAACCTGGTGGAAACGCTGAACCCAGAGCGTTCCTTGGCGCGCCATCCGCTGTTCCAGGTGATGTTGGTATTGCAAAACAACGCCTGTGGCGAGGTCCATTTTAATGGACTGAGCACCCGCGTTGGCACACCGCTGCTACCGGTGGCGAAGTTTGATTTGACCTTCAACTTTGAAGAAACGCCAACCTCATTAAACGGCATCTGTGAATATGCTACCGACCTGTTTGACGGCGAAACTGCTGAACGCCTGGCGGGCTATTTCGCCAATATGCTGGCGGCTATCAGTTGCAATACATGCTGCAATATCAACGAGCTGGAGTTATTTAGCGCGCGCGAATACCAGCAGATTGTCAACGAATGGAATAACACTACCCGGCAATTGCCAGCCAAGACGTTTGCCGAGCAATTCGAAGCCCTTGCCAAAGCAACGCCGGATGCGCCTGCCCTGCTGGGGGAAAGCGAACGGCTGACCTATGGCCAGTTGGATCAACGGGCTAACCGGTTGGCGAATCTGATGATGGAAAGGGGCGTTGGCACAGAAAACATCATTGCCATCGCACTCCCGATCTCGGTTGATCTTATCATCGCGCTGATTGCTACGCTGAAAACTGGCGCAGCATATTTACCGCTTGATCCTGATTATCCTCAGGAACGCCTGAATTATATGTTGGAACACTCGCAGCCTGCGCTGGTCATCACGGATTCTGCGTTCGTGCAAAAACTGGGGGCGCAGTATTCCAGCTTGCAGATTGACCAACCGGCGCTACATACGCAATTGGCCCGGCAGCAAGCGAAAAGCATCACTTTGCCGAGGAAGTTGAGCATCGATAATGCGGCCTACATTATCTATACCTCTGGTTCTACCGGTTTGCCTAAAGGCGTTCTGGTGACGCACCGGGGTATCAGCAACCTGGTTGCCAGCATGGTCGAGCGATTACATGTCACGCAGCAAAGCCGCGTGTTGCAGTTTGCTTCACCGAGCTTCGATGCCTCATTCTGGGATATCAATATGGGACTGTTAAGCGGTGCGGCACTGGTCGTTGCAGGCCGTGATGCGCTGTTACCGGGGGAGCCGCTGTATGAACTGATGCTGGCCCAGGGCGTGACGCATGCCACGTTGCCGCCGGTGGGGTTGGCGGTTATGCCGCGTAAGCCATTGCCTGCGTTGGAAACGTTGGTAGTGGCGGGCGAAGCCTGCCAGCCGGAGCTGATCGACTATTGGGGCCAAGGGCGCCGGATGATCAATGCTTACGGGCCTAGTGAATCCACGGTCTGCGTCACCATGAGCCAACCGTTGGTGGCTGGAAAAGCGCCGCCTATCGGCACGCCGATCGTCAACATGCAGGTCTATGTTCTGGATGAGCGTTTGCAACCGGTCGCGCCAGGGGTAAAAGGCGAGCTGTATATCGCAGGTGAAAGCCTAGCCCGTGGCTACGTGCGGCGCCCGGATTTAACAGCGGAACGCTTTGTGGCGAACCCGTTTGGCGTGGCAGGTAGCCGAATGTATCGCACCGGCGATGTCGCCTATTGGCAAACCAACGGTGAGCTGATGTTTGCTGGGCGTGTGGATCATCAGGTCAAGATCAGGGGTTTCCGTATTGAATTGGGTGAAATTGAATCCCTGCTGCTGAGGCATCCTCAACTGAGCCAGGCCACGGTGATCGTGCGTGAAGATAAGCCGGGGCTTCGCCAACTGGTTGCTTACGCCGTGGTGAATGAAGGAGACGTTAATACCGCAGAACTACGCGAATATCTGCGTAGCCACCTGCCGGAATATATGGTGCCTGTGGCCATCGTCATGCTGCCGGCAATTCCGGTTACGCCGAACGGTAAAGTCGATCGGCGCGCATTGCCGCAGCCTGATTTCCATCAGCCCCATCACCGTGGCCCGCACAATACGCAAGAGCAACTGCTCTGCACGCTCTTTGCCGATTTATTGGGCGTGGAGCAGGTTGATGTTGACGGCAGCTTCTTCGAAATGGGGGGTGATAGTATTACCGCGATACAGCTGGTCGCGCGTGCGCGCCAGGCTGGTTGGATATTCACACCACGCCAAGTCTTTGAGCACAAAACCGTTGCTTCCTTGGCCAGAAAAATGCAGGCGAACATTACCACGGTTGCTGAAACGCGGGTTGGCGCGGTAGGTGAATTACCCGTTACACCAATTATCCATTGGTTGATGGAAAACCCCGGTAACATCAACGGGTTCAGCCAGGCAACGTTGTTGCAAACGCCGGAGCATCTGGATGAGAAACAACTCAGGCAGATGCTGACGCTGCTGTTAGAGCAGCACGATGCCTTGCGCTTGGTGGCGAATCGCTCCACGAGCGGTGATGTCCTGCTGACCATTCCGCCAATGATGTCAGACATCGTGGATGGCGCATTGAGCATTGTGGATTGCCAGGCGTTCACACTGGCGGAACTGCAACGCTGCATCAAGGCAGAAAGCCAACGTGCAAAACAGCGCCTCGATCCGGCTGCGGGCAAAATGCTACAGGCGGTTTGGTTCCGCGCATCAGTTGGGCAGCCTGGTCGGCTGATGTTGGTATTTCACCACTTGGTGGTGGACGGTGTCTCTTGGCGTATTTTAGCGCTGGATTTGCAAAACATCTGGGCAGCCATGAGTGCGGGGAAAACGCCGGATCTGTTGCCGGTTGGTACCTCTTTCCGTGCGTGGGCGTATCAATTGCAGCAAGAGGCCAATGCGCGGCGTAACGAACTGAATCACTGGCTAACGGTGCTGGCGAAGCCGGATACGCTGCTGACTTCCCGCCCGTTAGACGGGATGCAAGACACCGTTGCGGCCAGCGACTCACTGCGGCTCGAGTTACCGGCGGCGTTTACCCAACCGTTGCTGGGGACGATACCGGCGCTCTTCCATGCAGGTATCAACGACGTGCTACTCTGCGCCTTTGCTCTGGCCGTTAATGACTGGCGGCAAACTTCACAGACGGATGTCCTGCTGGATCTTGAAGGGCACGGGCGTGAAGAACTTTCCGGCACGGAGCTGTCGCGCACTGTTGGCTGGTTCACCAACATGTATCCTGTGCGGCTCGAACCGGGCGTTGCGCAGCTGGCAGACCCTTATTCATTAGGCCATGCGCTAAAACGCATTAAAGAGCAGTTGCGCCAGGTGCCTGCGAACGGCCTTGGATATGGGTTGCTACGCTATCTGAATCCGCAAACACAGCTGGTCTTGTCACAGCCACAGCAGGCCCAGATTGGCTTCAACTATCTGGGCCGCATGGCTGTGGGCGGCGATCGCGACTGGCAGGTGGCCGCAGAGGCGAATCTGCTGGATACAACGGCTGACGACAATTTTGCGCTCCCTCATGCGCTTTCACTCAATGCGTTGGTAGAAGAGCGGTCGGAAGGGCCGGTTCTGGTCTCCAACTGGTCATGGGCCAGGGCGCTGCACACTGAAGAGCGCATTAGCGTGTTGGGTAACCATTGGTTCCGTTGGCTAAAAGCAATGTCACAGCTTTCTACGGTGCCTGACGCGGGGGGATTCACACCATCGGACATCACGATGCTATCGCTTAAACAGAATAGCTTGGAAAAACTTCAAGCCAAGTGGAAGAAGAAAAAATAAATATGGAAATTAAAGAGATACTACCGTTATCGCCATTACAGAAAGGTCTGTTGTTCCATATGCTGTACGATACCCAAGGCAGCGATGCATATCAGGTGCAGCAGGTTTTCCAGCTTGCTGGCGTTTTAGATAGCCAAAAGCTGAAACAGGCCGTCACAACCTTACTGCAACGTCACCCGCACTTGTGCGCGGGGTTTGAGTACGAAGACGTAGAAACGCCGGTACAACTGATCCTAGCGGGGTTACCGTTGCCGTGGCATGAGGTAGATGTGAGTCATCTATCACCAGAGCAGCAACAGCCGGCATTCGCCGCGCTGTTACAGGCCGATTATGATGAGCGCTTTGATCCGCACGATCCGCCGTTGCTGCGATTCACCCTGGTCAAACTGGCAGCGCAGCAGCATTATCTGGTCTTTACCAACCATCACCTGTTGCTGGATGGCTGGTCAATTCCTATTCTGCTGCAAGAGTTATGCACTCTGTATCTGGGCGATGTGCAAGGCAGTACCTTGCCGGCGATCACTCCCTATCGCAACTATCTGCAATGGATTGCGGCGCGTGATGTTGACGAAATGCGAGCCGTATGGCGCGAAACGCTAAGTGGCCTGGTGGTGCCAACTTGCTTGGCAAAGGGGCGCACCACGGAAAATCTGCAACCGAATCTGTTGCATAAGCATCTGGATGCGGTATACACGCAGCGGCTGAACTTACGTGTCAAACAGCTTGGCGTGACGGCAAATACACTGATCCAGGCCGCATGGGGCGTGCTGCTGGGGGGGATGACGGGGCGTAGCGATGTGGTGTTCGGCGTCACAGTTTCCGGCCGGCCGGGTGAATTGCCCGGTGTGGAAAGCATCGTTGGGCTGCTAATCAATACCGTGCCATTACGCCTGACGTTCAGCCTGGCGGAGACGTTTACTACGCTTTTGCAACGCCTACAGGCAGAGCAAACCCGGCTGCTTGATTACCAATATCTTGACCTGACGACCATCCAGGCGGATGCTGGTTACGGCGAGCTGTTTGATACCTTGATGGTGTTCGAGAACTACCCGCTTATAAAAGGCAGCAGTGGGCAATCTGATACCGCGCTGAACATCTCGCTAACGGTGCACCATGGCGGGGATGCCTCGCATTACCCGCTTGGGTTGGTGGCGGTTCCGGGTGAAACGCTAGCCCTGCGCTTCAGCTCATTGCCAGACCTGTTTGACGATCAAACGGTGGCAAACTTGGCCGAACGCTTTATGCTGATACTGCATGCCATTATTGACGATCCGCAGACGATTATTGGCAGCGTACCGCTGCTGTTGGCGCAAGAAGTTCAGGCCATGGTTCAACCTTACCCTGTGCTGGCGTCATTGCCAGCCGATACACTTCACGGAATGTTTGAAAAACGCGCGAGCGAAATGCCAGATGCGATTGCGCTGAGCTTGGGCAACGATCGCCTGAGCTATGGCGAACTTAATCAGCGGGCCAATCAGTTGGCTCGTTATCTGGTGAACCGCGGCATTGGCGCTGAGGATGTCGTGGCATTGGCGCTGCCACGTTCGATGGAGACACTGATTGCGTTGTTAGCCGTATTAAAAGCCGGCGCTGCATATCTACCACTGGATCTCCATAACCCTGCCGAACGGCTTGGTTTTATCGTGTCAGATGCCAAACCGACGCTTATCATCACCAACGCAGAAAATGCCGGTACGTTAAGCGGCTCCACGTCTGATTTGGTGGTTGATATTCCTGAATATCAGCAGCGCCTGGCACCGTTCAGCAAACGGGATCTTCAACCCGATGAACTTTTACGCCCAGTTAGTACGGCAAACCTGGCCTATATCATTTACACCTCTGGCTCTACGGGGAACCCGAAAGGGGGGCTGATCCCGCACGAAAACGTGTTACGGCTCTTTACAGCAACGCAATCGTGGTTCGATTTTAGCCGCAATGACGTCTGGACCCTGTTCCATTCGTATGCCTTTGATTTTTCAGTGTGGGAAATCTGGGGTCCATTGTTATATGGCGGGCGGTTGGTCATCGTACCGTTTATGGTGAGCCGTGATCCTCAGGCATTCCTCAAGCTACTGAGCGAAGAGAAAGTCACGGTATTAAACCAGACACCCTCTGCCTTCTATCAATTGATAGAAGCGGATCAAAGCGATCGCGAGAAGAAATATCCACTGACGCTGCGCAAAGTGGTATTCGGTGGGGAAGCGCTGGATCTCAGCCAGCTTGAACGTTGGTACCAACGCCACGATCCGGCAGCGCCTGAATTAATTAACATGTATGGCATTACCGAAACAACCGTGCATGTCAGCTATCAGGCGCTGACTCCGGCAATGATGCGCAGCCAGTCGGGTAGCCCGATTGGTGTTGGGATCCCCGATCTGCGTATCTATGTGTTGGATGACGCTTTGCGCTACGTTCCTATAGGTGTTGAAGGGGAAATGTACATTGCTGGTGCCGGGCTAGCGCGCGGTTACTTGAACCGCGCGGGGTTAAGCGCCGAGCGCTTTGTCGCCGACCCGTATGGTGAACCGGGTTCCCGTATGTACCGTTCAGGAGATTTGGCCTTCAGATCACCAGAAGGTGGACTGATTTATATAGGCCGAGCCGATCAGCAGGTGAAACTACGTGGTTTCCGCATTGAGCTGGGGGAAATTGAAGCGGCTCTGGTGGATGACCAGCAGGTCACCCAAGCCGTGGTGCTGATGCGTAAAGATCAGCCTGGCAATCCACAATTGGTGGGGTATATCACCAGCGATAGTGACGCCGCTATTGACACGGCGGCACTGTACCACCGCGTGGCGGCAAAACTCCCTGACTATATGGTGCCTACGGCCATCCTTCAGATTGAACGTTTCCCTTTGACGGTCAATGGGAAACTGGATAAACGGGCATTACCGGCGCCAGACTTCAACCATGGTGGCAGACGGCGCCAGCCGCGCACGGCGCAGGAAGAAATTCTGGCAGGGTTGTTTGCCGAGGTGCTAGGGCTGGAAACGGTAAGCATGGACGACAACTTCTTTGCGTTGGGCGGCCACTCGCTGTTAGTGATGCGCCTGATTAGCCGTGTATCCAGCGTATTAGCCATTGAGTTGCCGATCCGCACACTGTTTGATTACCCAACCGTGGCACAGTTTGCCGAGCAGTTGGCAATAAAGGGCACTCAACGCCGTGAAACGCTCACGCGCCAAGCCCGTGAGGCGTATTTACCCCTTTCCTTTGCCCAGCAGCGAATGTGGCTGTTGGATAACATTGGCAACGATCATGCAGCGTATAATATGCCGCTTGCCCTGAAGCTGAATGGGTCGCTCAATGATGAAGCATTGCGCCAGGCATTGGGCGATCTGGTACAGCGCCATGAAGTTCTGCGCACGCTATATCCTCTGCATCTTGATCAGCCTTATCAGCATATTCTAGCGCCTGATAGCGTGGTGCCATCTCTGATCATCGGCAATGTGACGCAGGAGGAGTTGCTGGAAAGCATCGACAAGGCTGCCGCCTGGCGGTTCGATCTGGCAAATGATTTGCCGCTGCGTGGGTGGCTGTTCCACTTACCGGTCCAGAACGAACATGTGCTGCTGCTGGTCATTCACCACATTGCCTGTGACGGAGGTTCGTTAGGGCCAATGCTGAACGATCTGTCTTTGGCCTATCAGGCGCGCTGCGCGGGCCAGGAAGTGAAGTGGGCGCCATTAACCGTGCAATATGCCGACTATGCGTTATGGCAGCGCCAACTATTGGAGGATGTGCAGGATGCCTCCACACGCGGCGCACAGCAAATCGAATTCTGGCGTAGCGCGCTGGCAGGATCACCCCAGGAAACGTATCTACCGACCGATCGCCCGCGTCCATCTGTACCGAGCCAACAAGGTGCCCGGGTCAGCTATGCGATTGACCAAGCGCTTTATGGCCGCCTGGAAAAACTGGCGCGTGATGAGGGCGTAACGCTATTTATGTTGCTGCAAACTGGGGTCGCCGTCATGCTTAGCCGGATGGGGGCAGGTGATGATATTACGCTGGGCACAGGCGTTGCCGGGCGAGCCGACGAGGCCATGGCCAATTTGATTGGCTTCTTTGTCAATACGCTGGTGCTGAGAGTAAATTGCGCGGGTAACCCTGAATTTAATCAGTTGCTTGCCAGCGTGCGTGAGTTCATGCTTTCTGCCTATGCAAATCAGGATGTGCCCTTTGATCGGGTGGTAGAAGCGCTTAACCCTGAGCGTTCTGCCTCACGACATCCGTTGTTCCAGGTAATGTTGGTATTGCAAAATAACGGCGACAACACCCTGCAATTTGCTAATGTGCAGGCGAAGCCGCAGCCGGTTGGTTTTGTCCCTGCCAAATTCGATCTGACGTTCAATTTTGATGAAGTCTATAGCGATGATGGCGAGGTGTGTGCACTCAATGCCCAGATTGAGTATGCCGTCGATCTGTTTGATTGCGATACAGTGGCGGCGCTCGCGCAGTACCTTGTTCGATTGCTGTCGTTCATTGCAGAAAAACCAGACACACCAGTGGCGAACATTCCACTGTTAACAGACGAGCAGCAATGCAAAATGGCAATCGAGTGGAATGCCACGGAACAGAAAGTGCCGATGGCGTCGCTGGCCAGTCTGTTTGAAAAACAGGCGGCGGCGGCACCAGAACACATTGCTCTGAGTTGTGGTGATAAGCAACTTACCTATGCACAACTGAACGAGTGCGCAAATGATTTGGCACAACGCCTGCAACAGATTGGCGTGAAAGCGGAACATGGCGTTGCATTGCTGATGGAGCGCTCGCCGTCGCTCGTGATCGCCATATTGGCGGTAATTAAGGCCGGAGGGTTCTATGTGCCGCTGCGTACCAGCGATCCATTGGAACGCTGGCAGCATATAGTGGATGAAGTCGGGGTGCAGGTTGCGTTGGTGGATGATGCACATAGCCATGTGGTTTTGCCAGCGGGTTTACAGGTGGAAACCGTAGGCAACGCCAGTAGCCAGAACACTGTTGCGTGGGCCAGCGAGCCGGTAAGCGCCCAGAATCTGGCCTACGTGATGTTTACCTCAGGTTCCACGGGGCAGCCCAAAGGGATCGCCACCACGCAAGATAACGTCATTACCCTGACTCTCGATCGGCGCTGGCGCAGCGAGCATCACCAGCGCGTTCTATTGCATTCCCCCTACGCATTTGATGCCTCAACCTATGAGCTGTGGGCCACTCTGCTTAACGGCCATCAGGCCGTCATCGTACCGGGCGACGATCTCGATCTGGATCTGTTGACATCGACCATCGTTGAGCAACAGGTAACCGCCGCATTTCTGACATCAGGGTTATTCAGGCTGATTGCGGAAGAACATCCGCAATGCCTAGGTTTTTTGCAGAAGGTATTCACCGGTGGTGAAAAGATATCCGCCAGCGCGGTGCAGGCGGTGCGGGAACATTGGCCCAATCTTGAATTGATGAATATCTATGGCCCAACGGAAACCACCACCTATGCTACGGATTACCCCATCACCAAAACAGATGCCCCTTATCTAGACGTCCCTATTGGCGCTGCTTTGGATAATACCAGCCTCTATGTATTAGATGAATTTTTACAGCCGGTACCAGTTGGCGCACCAGGGGAACTATACATTGCCGGCCGCGGCCTGGCGCGTGGCTATTTTAAGCGTCCGGGGCAAAGTGCGGCACACTTTATCGCCGATCCCTTCGGGCCTGCGGGCAGCCGCATGTACCGCACCGGGGACGTGGTGAAATGGCGGCGTGATGGCGTGCTCAACTTTGTTGGCCGCAGCGATCAGCAGGTGAAAATTCGTGGTTTTCGTATTGAACCGGGGGAAATCGAAGTCGTGCTGAAGCAGCATACCGCCGTGCAGCAAGTGGCGGTCATTCCGCGTGAGGATCATTCGGGCAATAAACAATTGGTCGCCTATGTGGTGCCCTTTGCAAGCCCCGAAGATCTACCGGTGTTACTGCAACAGCATGCGCGTGAGCATTTACCTGATTTTATGGTGCCTGCTGTGATCATGCTACTGACAGAACTGCCATTAAACGCCAACGGCAAGTTGGATGTTGTCGCGTTGCCACACCTAAACTTGGGTTCGCGGCAAGGACGCCAACCACAGACTGAAAGCGAGAAATGGCTTTACGCGCAGTTCTGCGAGCTATTGAGTGTTGGACACATCAGCATTGATGACAGCTTCTTCGTACTGGGAGGGCATTCGCTGCTGGCAGCACGGCTGATTGCGCGTATCGAAAAAGAATTGGATGAGAAACTGACTATTCGTGACCTGTTTGAATCGCCCACCGTTGCACTGCTGGCACGGCGTCTTGAAAGCAATCCGTGTGGCAATATTCTGGATGTCATGCTGCCATTGCAACCGGCTGGCGAAAAAACGCCGCTGTTCTGTTTACACCCCGGGGGAGGATTGAGTTGGTCTTATGCGGGGTTGATCCCGTATCTGGGCGAGCAGCAGCCTCTTTATGGCATTCAGGCACGCAGGTTGAGCACCGGCCTTGTACCAACATCGATTTATGACATGGCGAAAAATTATCTGGCAGATATTTATAAGATCCAGCCAGAGGGGCCTTATTCATTGCTGGGCTGGTCTTTCGGCTGCCATCTCGCGCATGAAATAGCCACCTTGCTGCAAAAGGATAATAAAGTGGTCAATGTCCTGATCTTTATGGATGGTTATCCATTGTGGAAGACTTACAGAGACATGGTACGCACCGATCGGGAAAGCCTGCGTGCAATGTTTGAGGCATTTACCGGTTCGGCACCTGAAAACGATCGGCAGTTTAGCGTGGTTGGCTTGAAAAAACGGTTGTCTGAGATCGAGCATCCATTAGCAAACCTCGATCAGAATATTTTCGAACGTATTCTTGCCGAGTTCCGAGATGCACCGCATTTGCTCAGCGAATTTTCACCCAGCCGGTTCCAAGGTGACCTCGTATTTTTTAGGGCACTACAAAACCATAGCGAAGCCGATAATGTTAATTACGATCCGCACTTATGGGGGGAGTATATTGAAGGAAACATCGCCTTGTATGATATTAATTGTTCCCACGATAGTATGTTAAGTGAAGGCCCGCTTAAAGAGATTGGGCCAATACTTCAACAACGATTCGGTATTCTTACAGACAGCAGCGTTGAGTAAGGTTTTCCGACAAAGAACAACATTACATATAACTCTGTAGACAATACTGTATATTGCCATTATGTTAAAGGCGTATGAAGAATTGAAAGCCTGTTAAATCAGGCTTTCAAATTTCAGAGAAAACTACTGATATTTTTCCGGTGACACAAAACCTACACAGATTGGTATTGGTTTCGTTTCAGGTTCAGGCTGGAAAAGAAACTCCTCAGTACTGTTTATTTTCAGTTTGGGCCAGTCTTGTAAAACGCTGTGAAAATCTTCCTGTTCACAGGCTTTACCTTTTCTTCCGATCAAAATAGCGCCGTCGCGTACAATATCGCTTGCTTTAACATGGCGGTTATAGACATTTGGCGTTTGCCCTTCCAACGTCCAAGGTTGGATCGTCTCTGGCTGACTTGGTGCGTAGAAAGTTAGCCACTGATGCAAGTATTCACCCCCAACATAATGGAGCGGAGTTGGGTAGAGTTGATGCCAGCGTTGTTCTAGTTGCCAGGAAAAGTCTTTGATACCTTCGAATTTATGACCAGCACCGCGAACATTGGCTGCCATAATCAGTACATATCCCATCAAAATCAATACCGCAACGACAATCAACCCTCCCAGAGTGCTGCGCAATGATTTTTGTGGAAATCGGGTAATAGAACCAACCAACAGTGCTGATGAAACAGACATAAAGGGGTGCAGCCATTCTGTCATTCTTCCGCCTTTATTGAATGAGAACCAGCAGTAGATAATCAGTAATGGCAGCAAGATGACAATGTTTACCAATCGGTTCGGTTGCTCCTTCGGCCAGCTAATACGGCCGCCAAGCTGATGGATAATAATGCCAACAATAATCAGTGGATAAAATACCGATAATAACGATCGGGTGGTGTGTAGATTAAATCCGCTATCTATTTGTGAATCTACCCATTTGAAGGCGGCAAAATCATTGTTCCACAGCCACCAGAAGTTAGGCAGGACCAGCATGAACCAGATAGCCAGGGCGATATAAAGCGCGGGTTGGCGGTAACATTGGCGAACTTTAGGCACAAACAGGGTCAACAGAAAAACTGAACCAACCAATGCTAATGTGGAATATTTTCCCATTGTTGCCAGCCCGGAACTGAGAGCAAATGCCAGCCACCAGTGTGGATTGTCGTATACTGCGCGCAGAAAGAACAGCATGGCCCACGGCCACAACATAATTAGCAGATAATTATCGTTATAAGGGATAATATCGAAGTTAATAATACCAGACAGGTTCAATGTCAGCATGGCGAGCCATGCCAGCTCTTTTTTCCCGGTCAGCCGAAATGCCAGATGCCATACACCGAGCATGCCAATCGCGATAGCAATAAAGTGAATGAAATACCAGTAAAAACTCAATGAAACACCGCTTATATGGATAGCAGGCAGCATCATTACACCAACTAACCACGGATTTTTAGGTGAACCCCATTCGCCGTTTTTTCCCCAGTTCAATGCTTCGACGGCATCATAAGGGACGGTTGGGTCGAATGAATAACTCACTATCATCCATAACAAAGCATAACCAACTACCCACAAGTAAACGGATTTATAGCAAGAAGTATCAAAAATAGGCATATCGATTTATCATTTATTGAAAGCTAAGAGTAATAGAATATTCGTTGATGGTTAAACCATGCATGAATGATAAGAGATTTTGGCTATATTTGTTAAAAGATAAAGAATTATTCGCGGCGCTTTTCTATACGTGCGGTTTCTGCTAGATTCCGGCGCAGCAATACCCTGATAAACCAAACTGAGTAACAGGCTATGAACCCGTTAAAGAAAAAAACACCGGCCAGAGCATCTGCTGGTAAACAGAAAAGAAAAAACCGCGAAGAATTGAATGCGGAAGGGCGTGCACGTAAGCGTGAGAAAAAACATCGTGGCAATCCGCCGGGTAACCGCTATCAGGAGAAAAGCGGTGATAAATACTCGTCAGACAAGCAGCAACGTGATCCACGTCTTGGCAGTAAAGTACCTGTTCCGCTGATTATTGGAGAACAACCGACAAAACCTGTCGTTGCTAATAAAGTTGAGACAAAACCACGTCTGTCGCCACAGGAAGAGTTGGCAATGCTGGAAAACGACGATCGTCTGGATGCATTGCTAGAACGTCTGGAAAATGGCGAAAGTCTGTCTAAAGAAGAGCATGACTATATTGATATCACGTTGGATCGGATTGATGCTCTGATGGAAGAGTTGGGTATTAAACTGGATGAGGAAGAGAGTGAAGAAGAGAAGCAGGATGACATTATGCAACTGCTGAAAGGTAAATAATTTAACCTCTCATGATCAAAGGCGGATTGCTCCTAATAACCATACCATTAGTATGTTATTTGCTATGGTTATTGGGTAAACTATGGCGATTGTCGCGGTGTAAAACCCGGTTGCGCAGAGTCACTACAGAGCAACATATTAACTATATGAAAGCGTTACGTTTTGATGGGCAAAAACATCGGAAGGAATAAGCATGTCTGAGCAAGCCATCGTTTGGGATCTGCCTTTGATCCAAAAATACAATTATTCCGGCCCCCGTTATACTTCATATCCTACGGCGCTAGAATTCAATCAACAGTATGATAATACAGCATTTATCCAGGCTGCTACCTGTTACCCTGAACGACCGCTTTCTCTCTACCTCCATATCCCGTTTTGCCATAAGCTCTGTTATTTCTGTGGTTGTAATAAATTGGTCACCCGCCAGAAGCATAAAGCGGATGAATATCTGCAATGGCTTGAACGGGAAATTCGTGGCCGAGCAAAGTTGTTTTCTGGTCGTAAAGTGAGTCAGATGCATTGGGGCGGTGGCACACCAACCTATCTTGATAAAGACCAAATCAGTAAATTGACGGGATTGTTGCGTAACCATTTTGATTTTCTGCCAGATGCTGAAATTTCTATTGAAATTGACCCACGTGAAATTGAACTGGATATGATTGATCACCTGCGCAATGAAGGTTTTAACCGTCTGAGCATGGGTGTGCAGGATTTCAATAAAGAAGTACAGCGTCTGGTTAACCGTGAACAGGATGAAGAGTTTATTTTTGCTTTGGTAGCACGTGCCCGCGAAACGGGTTTTAATTCCACCAGTATTGACCTGATCTATGGCTTGCCGAAACAAACACCAGAAAGCTTTGCATTCACTCTGGAGCGCGTATTAGCATTGTCACCGGACAGAATGAGTATTTTCAATTATGCTCATTTGCCGAATTTATTTGCTGCTCAACGTAAAATCAAAGCGCATGATTTACCGAGTGCCGAGCAAAAGCTGGATATATTGCAAGAAACAATCGCGACGCTGACAAACAATGGCTATCAGTTTATCGGTATGGACCATTTTGCCCGCCCGGATGACGAACTGGCGGTAGCTCAGCGGGAAGGGAAATTACATCGCAATTTTCAGGGTTATACCACTCAGGAAGAGTGTGACCTGTTAGGCTTGGGAGTTTCTGCTATTAGTATGTTGGGTGATAGCTATTGCCAAAATCAAAAAGAGTTAAAAACCTATTATGCGGAATTAGAAAAACAGGGGCATGCCTTATGGCGTGGCTTAACGCTGTCCCAAGATGATTGTATTCGCCGTGATGTTATTAAAGCGCTTATCTGTAATTTTCGTCTAAATTTTGCTGATATTGAGCAACAATATGGGCTGAGTTTTACCTGTTATTTCGCGGAAGATTTGCAATTATTAGCGCCACTGGTTGAAGATGGGCTGGTTGAAGTAAATGAAAAACAGATCTGGGTAGCACCACGAGGCCGGTTACTGATTCGTAATATATGTATGTGTTTTGATATTTATTTACGCCGGGAAGTTAGCCAGCGTCAGTTTTCAAGGGTGATTTGATTGTTCAGAGCATGGTTTTTAAATAAAAAGGTTTTAACCTCTTTGAAATCTTTTTATTTTACATTTGGGTATTCGCTTTTATAGTTTTCACTTAGCCTCATTTACCTATACCTAATAGATTTCGAGCCGCAGCGCGGCGGCAAGTGAATGAATCCCCAGGAGCATAGATAACGATGTGATTGGGGTGAGTGAAAGCAGCCAACAAAGCAGCAGCTTGAAAGATGAAGGGTATATATCTATTTAAATAAATTGGTTAATTCATTAAATAATAAAATAGCATGGCGGATTCGACTAATAAGCTACCGTCTTTACATTCACTTAGTCCTTTCAGCCAAGTGGTTTCCTGTGTATTGCCGAATTATTGAAACGGCATTCTGTATTGATCAGCTTTATCCGATTAAATTTTTTAAAATCGGATTATACGGTTGATGCTATTATTGTTCAGGTTCATTATTGGGCAAATTTTTACGCCGGTTTACAAGGTGGTACGTAATGAGTCAAGACGCATACGAAGCTATTCAGGAAAAGCGCCTAAAGCCTTGGAAAGGTGAAGAGGAGGTTCGATACATTTGGATGAAGGTGATAGAAGATGCTACTGGCCTTCATTTGAATGCTGAGCGAGGGCGTAAAGACTCAAGCCATAATCACGTAATCATTGAATTCAAAGCGCCAGGTTTGTTTCGTGGCAAGAAGGACAGCCCGGGCTTCAAAAATGCTACAGAAGAACGACTTCTGCCATATATACAGTGTGAGTCAGCGAAAACAGGAATTCCCGAATCTGATTTCATTGGAATAGCTATTGACGGTGAGCACATTTGTTTTGCTCAGGTCCATGGTGATCAGATTCATACTCAACATTTAATTCCCTTTTCAACCTATGCGGTCGATTTGGTGATTGACGCTTTTGTCTCCGATACCTAACTAAACGAAAAGATCGCTATCAGGTGCGCTATGTAGCTTACGATGTTTGGCTTAGACAGATAACACCTGAAATGAAGGTGCATTTTGACCCACTCGTTAAAGCTATAGATAACTGGTACGACGATGTTTTTGCTTACTTCGACCATCCGAGCACCAATGCTTATATAGAGAGTCTGAACAACCTGATGAGCGTGGTGAACCGTGTTGGTCGTGGTTACAGTTTTGAAGCATTGCGAGCTGAAATACTGTTTACTAAGGGCTTTCAGAAGAGCAAGAATCTTCACTATCAATGTCAACGGATTCCTGAGCAGGCATGCGGACCAGAGTCGGAAACGTCAATGAATTACGGTGCAGATATATCAGCACTGGTAAGAGAAATAGAAACGGGGCGATTATAGCCCTGTTTCAACACTCCAGCCCAAGTTCTTTTAACTTCCGTGTAATTGTATTGCGTCCCCAGCCTAGCAATCGTGCAGCCTCTTGTTTATGGCCTTTGGTATGCTTAAGTGCACAATTGAGTAAGGTACGCTCCAATAACGGTAATGCTTCAGATAGCAGATCCTGTTGACCGTTTTCCAAGGCACTTGTTGCCCATTGGGCAAGTCGCTGCGGCCAATCTTCCGGTATTGTATTTGTAGGTACTGTATTTACAGATGTTGTTGGGCTGGTTTCGGTATGATGGGGCTCAAATAATTCAGGCGGCAAATCTTGTACCAGCACCTCCTGGCTTGCGGCCATGACTGTCAGCCAACGGCAGATGTTTTCCAACTGGCGGACATTGCCCGGCCAAGGTAAACGCATTAAGGCTATTTCTGCGTCAGGATGGAGAATCTTTGTTTCTACGCCCAACTCTTTAGCGGTCTGTTGCAAGAAATGGCGAGTCAGGCGAGGAATATCCTCTACTCTGTCACGTAAGGGCGGTAATTGCATACGAATAACATTGAGGCGGTGATAGAGATCTTCACGGAATTTGCCTTTCTCTACCAAACGTTCTAGATCCTGATGGGTTGCCGCGATAATTCTTACATCCACTTTCACGGGAGCATAACCGCCAACTCGGTAGAACTGACCTTCCGCCAATACCCGTAACAGACGGGTCTGAATGTCCAGAGGCATATCACCAATTTCATCAAGAAACAGTGAGCCGTGATTAGCCTGTTCAAATCGCCCATGACGTACCTGATTAGCGCCGGTGAAAGCGCCTTTCTCATGACCAAACAACTCTGACTCAATTAAATCTTTAGGAATGGCTGCCATGTTAAGGGCAATAAATGGCTCATTGGCCCGTGGGCTGTGACGGTGCAGCGCATGGGCCACCAGCTCTTTCCCGGTACCGGATTCGCCATTGATCAGGACGCTGATAGAGGAACGGGAGAGGCGGCCGATAATACGGTAAACGTCCTGCATGGCAGGCGCTTCTCCTATCATGTCAGAAACGGGTGCGATGACCTGTGGACTTTTGATTGATTGATTCTGATCGCGGGAGTGGCTAAGTGCCCGTTCCAGCAAGGCAACGGCTTCATCAATATCAAAGGGTTTTGGTAAGTAATCAAAAGCGCCTTGCTGATAAGCACTAACTGCGGCATCCAGATCAGAGTGAGCGGTCATAATGATGACTGGCAGCAACGGGTTGCTCTGTTTGATATTATTCAGCAGGTTTAGTCCATTCATCCCCGGCATTCGGATATCCGAAATCAGTACATCAGGTGTGTTTTGGGCCAGCGCGGTTAGTGCGCTATCCGCGTCTGCAAAACTGGTACATTCCATCCCCGCGTTACTTAACGCCCGATCCAGTACCCAGCGGATTGAACTGTCATCATCGACGATCCAAATTTTTCCCTGTTGCATCGTTATCCTCTATTTCTTAATTGGTAAGTAGATAGAAAATTCTGTGTGCCCCGGCCAACTGGTAAATTCTATTTTGCCGGAGTGTTGGTCGATTAAATTGCGAGCAATGGATAGACCAAGACCTGTTCCACCTTCATGCGCACTGACCATTGGGTAAAACAAAGTGTCCTGAATGTGTGGTGGGATACCTGGCCCGTTATCTTCCACGTCAATTCTGGCCGCCAGACGATAGCGCTTACCATGCAAGGTAATCTGAAAAGCAGTACGAGTGCGGAGGGTAATGGTTCCCCCCTGTTTTCCTAGCGCTTGCAAGGCATTACGGGTGATATTTAGCAATACTTGTTCAATTTGATCAGGATAGTGGGCCAGTTCTGGCAAACTGGGATCGTAATCTTTTACCAGTGTGACGTTATTCGGCATTTCCAGCGAGACTAACTGGGAGACCCGTTCAGCAACATAATGAATGCTTTGCTTAATGTGTTCACCCGGATGTTGTGGGCCAAGCAATCGGTCTACCAGATGGCGCAATCGGTCGGCTTGTTCAATAATTACCTGGGTGTATTCCTGCAAAGCAGGATCAGGCAGTGCTTTTGACAGTAATTGCGCGGCTCCTCTCAGCCCACCAAGGGGGTTTTTGATTTCATGTGCCAGCCCCCGAACCAATTCCCGTGCGGCTATCTGCTGAGCTTGTTGTACCTGCTCTTGGCTTAACCGGCGTTGACTATCCATAGGCGCCAGTTCCAGCAAGATGAACTGCTCGGAAATTGGTTGGGCACTGAGCGACATAATGTGAAAGCGGTTATCAACCACTAATGTTACTTCGTTATCAGTAAAACTCTGGCCGCTGACCAGACTGGAGTGCATCAATTCTGTATCCAGTGAAAAATAACTGAACAGCACTGGAAGAGGTGTACCGAATAATTTACGGGCACTCTGAGCGAATAATTGTAGGGCTGCATGGTTGGCATAACGGATGACGAGATCAGTATCCAGTACCAGCACACTGTTAATCAGCGAATTTAATATTTGCCCGCTACCGGGCAGATTTTCCGTTTTCATCCACACCCCTGCACTTTTTTGGTGCACTGTATCATGTTCGAGCGTAAAACCCAGTCAAAGCCTGAAATCTAGAGAGCAGGAAAAAGGCCCATCCGAAGATGGGCTAAAGGTTTCACGGCAACAAAAAATGATCAGCGGAAACGGCGCTGTTAATTACACACTGTAATAGAGTTCAAACTCCAGTGGATGGGGTGTCAGACGGACACGCTCTATTTCACTGTTTTTCAAGTCAATATAAGCATCAATGGCGTCATCGGTGAATACATCGCCACGGGTCAAGAATTCGCGGTCGGCATCCAATGCTGCCAGCGCTTCATCCAGAGAAGGGGCGACAGTTGGGATCTCTTTGGCTT
Source organism: Photorhabdus antumapuensis (assembly GCF_020387775.1). Taxonomy (NCBI): domain Bacteria; kingdom Pseudomonadati; phylum Pseudomonadota; class Gammaproteobacteria; order Enterobacterales; family Morganellaceae; genus Photorhabdus; species Photorhabdus antumapuensis. The sequence goes on along the minus strand of NZ_JAHZMK010000053.1, from coordinate 98,112 downwards.
CTTCCGGTGGCAGGTCATACAGGTTTTTATCCATCGCATCACCGGGATGAATTTTGTTGATGATGCCGTCAAGACCCGCCATCAACTGAGCGGCGAATGCCAGATAAGGGTTAGCCGCTGGATCAGGGAAACGTATTTCAATACGGCGAGCTTTAGTGCTGGCAACAACGGGAATACGGATGGATGCCGAACGGTTACGGGCAGAGTAGGCCAGCATAACCGGTGCTTCATAGCCCGGAACCAAACGTTTATAAGAGTTGGTTGTCGGGTTGGTAAACGCGTTCAGCGCACGAGCATGTTTGATAATACCGCCAATGTAGAATAGCGCCAGTTCAGATAGACCGCCGTATTTGTCACCGGCAAACAAGTTAGTCCCGTTTTTAGACAGAGACATATGGCAGTGCATACCGGAACCATTATCACCAACCAGTGGTTTTGGCATAAAGGTTGCGGTTTTGCCGAAATTGTGCGCGACATTATGTACGACGTATTTGTAAATCTGGGTTTCGTCCGCTTTTTTGGTCATGGTGTTAAAGCGGGTAGCGATTTCATTTTGACCTGCTGTTCCCACTTCATGATGGTGAGCCTCCACAACCAACCCCATCTCTTCCATCGTCAGGCACATCGCTGAACGTAAATCCTGCGAAGAATCAACAGGAGGCAGCGGAGCATAACCGCCTTTTACCGCAGGCCGGTGACCTTTGTTACCGCCTTCATATTGCGTCCCGGAATTCCATGCAGCTTCGATATCATCGATGTGGTAGTAAGAATGGGACATGGCACTGCCGAAGCGCACGTCATCAAACAGGAAAAACTCAGGTTCTGGTCCACACAGGACAGTATCGGCAATTCCGCTTGAACGCAGGAAGTTTTCAGCACGTTTGGAGATGGAACGGGGATCACGGTCATAGCCTTGCATGGTGCCTGGCTCCAGAATGTCACAACGTAGAATCAGTGTGGCATCGTCAAAGAAGGGATCAAGCATGGCTGTGCTTGGGTCTGGCATCAGTACCATGTCAGATTCGTTAATCCCTTTCCAACCGCTGATTGAAGATCCGTCAAACATTTTGCCATCTTCAAAGAAGTCTGCATTAACCTGATGAGCAGGAATGGTCATATGTTGTTCTTTACCTTTGGTATCAGTGAAACGCAAATCAATAAATTTCACCTGATGCTCTTCAATCATGGTTAAAACATGTTCAACGGACATACTCGGTTTCTCCTGGTTTGTGTCGGTCTTGATAAAATGGTTGTGGTTAAGACTAAAGAAAACACAGTCACATCGTTTTACCTTAACAAGGCTATTTACACGTTTGCAAACTTATAATTTTGAAAGTCAAATAGTTGTGAAAATCAATTCAATTACGGAAGCATTTGCGAAAAGCGTGCCAACTTTTTAACGCCTTGCCATATACTGTGTTGTGAGTATGCCCGTGATGGGATACTTTGATATTTGGGAAGATTGCACTAAATTGGTGCAATTATGTTACTGCGAAGCACAATATTAGTGCATTTGTGCCGAAAGTGCGTCTGTTTATGGGCGTGAAAGGGATCACAATTTCATTGTTATCAAGTTGTTAAGCATAGATTATTGTGATCCTGTTTAGTCCTTCGACCAATGTGTGTACAATAGCGCGCCATTTATAAAATGCCTGAGGCAAAGTTTGTGATCGAAAAATTGCGTAATATCGCCATCATCGCGCACGTTGACCATGGTAAAACTACCCTGGTTGACAAGCTGCTGCAACAATCCGGTACTTTCGGTGACCGTTCGACAGCGACAGAGCGTGTGATGGACTCCAATGATTTGGAAAAAGAGCGTGGAATTACTATTCTCGCAAAAAATACCGCCATTAAATGGAATGACTACCGTATTAATATTGTAGACACTCCGGGACATGCCGATTTCGGCGGTGAAGTAGAACGTGTTATGTCTATGGTCGACAGCGTACTATTGCTGGTCGATGCTATGGACGGGCCAATGCCTCAGACCCGTTTTGTGACACAGAAAGCGTTCGCTCATGGTTTGAAACCGATTGTGGTCATTAACAAAGTTGACCGTCCTGGCGCACGCCCTGATTGGGTTGTGGATCAGGTGTTTGACCTGTTTGTTAATTTGGGAGCGACTGATGAGCAACTGGACTTCCCCATTATCTATGCATCGGCATTGATGGGAATTGCCGGTACTGATCATGAAGATATGGCGGAAGATATGACGCCGTTGTATCAGGCGATTGTCGATCATGTAGAGCCACCGAAAGTTGACCTTAATGGTTCATTCCAGATGCAGATTTCTCAGCTGGACTATAACAATTATGTTGGTGTTATCGGGATTGGTCGTATTAAGCGCGGTACTGTGAAGCCAAACCAGAACGTTACAGTTATTGATAGTGAAGGTAAAACCCGGAACGGCAAAATCGGTAAGGTACTGGGCCATCTGGGGCTGGAGCGTATTGAGAGTGAGCAAGCGGAAGCGGGCGACATCGTTGCGATTACTGGCCTGGGTGAGCTGAATATTTCCGATACGCTGTGTGATACTAATGCTGTTGAAGCGCTGCCACCGTTGGCTGTTGATGAGCCGACGGTAAGCATGTATTTCTGTGTTAACACCTCCCCTTTCTGTGGACGCGAAGGCAAATATGTCACCTCACGTCAAATCCTTGAGCGTCTAAAGAAAGAGTTGGTTCACAATGTCGCCCTACGTGTCGAAGAAACAGAAGATCCGGATGCGTTCCGTGTTTCTGGCCGTGGTGAATTGCACTTATCTGTTCTGATTGAGAACATGCGCCGTGAAGGCTTTGAACTGGCGGTATCCCGTCCGAAAGTTATCTTCCGTGAGATCGATGGCCGTAAGCAAGAACCCTTCGAGCAAGTGACGCTGGATATTGAAGAGCAGCATCAGGGAGATGTGATGCAGGGCTTGGGTGAGCGTAAAGCAGATCTGCGCGATATGTTACCAGACGGTAAAGGCCGTGTGCGCCTTGATTATGTTATTCCAAGCCGTGGTCTGATTGGCTTCCGTACTGAGTTCCTGACGATGACCTCCGGTACCGGTCTGCTGTATGCAACATTCAGCCACTATGATGATATTCGTCCGGGTGAAATCGGTCGCCGTCAGAACGGCGTGATGATTTCCAATGGTCAGGGCAAAGCGGTTGCTTATGCACTTTACAGCTTACAGGATCGCGGTAAGTTGTTCCTTGGTCATGGCGCGGAAGTGTATGAAGGCCAGGTGATCGGTATTCATTCTCGTTCTAATGACCTGACAGTTAACTGTCTGACAGGTAAGAAACTGACTAACGTCCGTGCATCCGGTACCGACGAAGCGACAACCCTGTCTCCACATATTAAGAAAACCCTGGAGCAGGCTCTGGAGTTTATTGATGATGACGAGCTGGTGGAAGTGACCCCGGTGTCTATTCGCCTGCGTAAACGCCATCTGACGGAAAACGAACGCCGTCGGGCGTATCGCAGTAAAGAAGCATAATCTTTCCTGCAATACCAATGCTTAGGGCGCCAATGGCGCCCTGAGTTTTTTGGGATTTATTTACCCAGCAATTGATAGAACGTTGGGTTGTCATCACACTGCCCACCGCCACACTCCAAAATGGTGGAGATTAAATTTGCGGTAATTAATATGACAAATAATCCGATAATAATCTGACCGATAGCAGACGTTTTTTGCTTTTCCTCGGTTGTTTTTTCCAGGCTTTTCAATATCAGCATGGTTGATATGCCGATAATCGCGATAACTGAGCAGATAAGGGCCCAAGTATAGAAATGTATACCAAAAAGCGCGGAACCATAACCGAGATCACCGGGTGTGATATGTAAAAACACTTGTCGGATCGCAATAATGCCAGTCACGACACAGCCGATAAGTGATAAGCCATAGTGCGCACTTTTGATACCAAAACACAGATTAAACAGGAAACCAAACCCTATCATGATCATGCCTGCTCGCTGTAGCAAACATAATGGACAAGGGAGTTCTGAAAGGACCAATTGATAATAGAAGGCAAGGGTTAGGACCGCACTGATAGCAAATAACCCAATGAGGTTAAATATCATGCCAAAGCTGATCTGTTGTTTTGTTGCTAATACCTGATTCATTAGATTGTCTCCCGTTAAAAAGATAGATTTAACGAATCAGTTGCATGATGGATAAACCAAGCTACAGTCGTCACCAAAAGAAGACCCCACAGGGTATAACTGGTTTTATACTTGCCATATAGGGTGGTGATAACCGCAAATAATGCGAGTAAAAAAGGTAAAAACATATACATAGTTGATTCTCCTGTTTTCTAAAAACATTCAAGACCTTTCCCTGTAGTAGATGGCTTTCTTCAGGGTAGGGAATTCATCGAACTCAGTTTAGGATCGTTTACTTCGATACAAGCGATCAATTATCCAAAGACAAGTTGTCCATTAAAAGAAAAGCTTTGGTGCCATTAATGGAAGTCGCTCTCTTTGGGTATCACATTTGAAAACGTACAAACCTACATTTATTAAAGCAAAGTTTTAGTATTCGAATGGTGTATGATTTAATACACTATTCATAGTGTGCTGCTAATAACAATTGTAGTCAATCTTGTTTATGTCTGCCACTATTCAGCAGGATCAACGTGATTATCATTTGGCAAGAGTTTCAATGAGTTGTTTTTTATTTAATAGTTAAGCAGGAAACGATTAAAAACGACAAATTGTATCTTTGCCTGGAAACTTCCCAGTGTAACGACTATTCGTCGGTTTGCTTTTAAATGGCCTAATCTATCCAATTTTCTGCAATTAACCCTCTACCCGGATGAATTCTTTTTCATTGTTTGTCACTATAATGGGCCGTGAGCTTCTGGCATAACTTGCAATATGTAGACACTAATTGTTCTGGCCGTAACGCTTAAATTATCAATATCCATGTGGTATCTCGCCTGATATTTGCAGGAGGAATAAATGTTTCTTACCACGGTAAAGGAGGTCGTCAATTAAAACCCCTCAACTTTTTATTGTGAGGGGCTGTTGTGATATTTAATCTCTGCTTGGGTTTTTACTCATTTAATGCTTCGGCTTTTATATTATCGGAAGCTGATTGGGAGCGGACTTTTGCAAAGAAAGCAATGGTGACAACCGCCATTGCTGCCAGGCCGATAACAACAGAGATGTTCCAGTTTAGCGCAAAACCTTCTGGTGCAAATGCCATATAGGTGAAACACACCGCGGTCATAAACATGGCTGGCAGGGTGGTAATCCAATGGAATTTATTACGGCGCAGCAGCCATGCGGAAGCCGCCCATAACATGACCATTGCTGTGGTTTGGTTCGCCCAACCGAAATAACGCCAGATAATATTGAAGTCAGTTTTGGTAATCAGATAACCGACAATAAACATTGGCACACTTAATAGCAGGCGTTTAGCCATTTGCTGCTGAGGAATATTCAAGAATTCAGCAATAATCAGCCGGGCAGAACGGAATGCGGTATCGCCAGAAGTAATTGGCAAAATCACCACACCGAGGATTGCCAGAATACCGCCGACAGTCCCTAACAGAGAGGTGGACACTTCGTGAACAACCAGAGAGGCCGTGCCTTGATCAATCACGGCCTGTAATGCGTTAGTATCTTCATAGAAGCTCAGGCCCAATGTACACCAGATTAGCGCGATAATACCTTCACCAATCATTGCACCGTAGAAAACGAAACGGCCATTTTTTTCATTTTGCATACAACGTGCCATCAGCGGAGACTGAGTAGCGTGGAAACCAGAAATAGCACCACAGGCAATCGTGACAAACAGCAATGGCCAGACAGGCAGATCTTTCGGGTTAAAGTTAGTGGTGAAATCCAACCCTTGTGAATAGAAAGGCTTATCGCTCATTGCTAAACCGACCATTAGCGCGACAGACATAAACAGCAGCAATGCACCAAACAGTGGGTAAAGGCGACCGATGATTTTATCAATAGGCACTAGCGTTGCGAGAATATAGTAAGCAAAGATAACACCGACCCAGATAGCAATGTTATCCCAACCCATTGCCTCTTTCAGCAAGTTATTCAGCAAGCCGGCTGGACTCAAAACAAAGACGACTCCAACTAGCATCAGCAGAATAACAGCAAATATATTCATGAAATGCTTCATGGTTTTGCCCAGTTCGTTACCAACGATAACGGGCACGGATGCACCGCGGGCACGCACACTGAGCATACCGGAGAAGTAATCGTGTACTGCGCCGGCAAAGATACAGCCGAATACAATCCACAGCATGGCAAGCGGGCCATAGAGGGCACCAAGGATCGGACCAAAAATAGGACCAACGCCGGCAATATTCAGTAACTGAATTAACCAAACTTTTGGGGTGGACATAGCAACGTAATCAACACCATCAGCCATAGAAAGCGCGGGGGTTTTTCTTTCTGGTCGAATAGTGAATATCTTTTCGACAATTTTGCCATATATGAAATATCCAGCCAGAAGAAGGCCGATACAGAGGAGGAACCACAACATAAATATAACACCTTACTCGACTTTTTTAATCTGGATGCTACTTTATCGTTTCGTAAGAAAAATACCGTGAAGTGATTCGCTTTTTACTTGTCTGTACTGTTTTCTAATTGAAAATACGATTAGAGTAAAAAGTTATTAATTAGCCAGGGGGTAATTATGTTATATATCTTCGATATGGGTAATGTGATTATTGAGATTGATTTTAAAAGAGTTTTAGCGGTATGGAGTAATTTGAGCGGTACACCTCTTGCGATTTTGACTAAAAGTTTCTCTATGGGAGAAACGTTTGAAAAACATGAGCGTGGTCAAATTACTGATCTGGAATTCGCTGATACTTTATGTCAGGAAATGAATATTTCACTCAGTTTTGAGCAGTTTGCTGCTGGATGGCATGCTATCTTTATTAATATTCGGCCTGAAGTCATTCAGATAATGAAGAAATTACGTGAGGCGGGACACCGGGTTGTTGTGTTATCCAACACAAACCGTTTGCACCTGGATTACTGGCCACATAATTATCCGGAGATTGCTGCATCCGCTGATTACCTCTATTTGTCGCAGGATTTGGCAATGCGTAAACCTGAACCTGATATTTTCAAATATGTGCTTGAGACAGAAGGTTTTTCACCGGATCAGGCGGTGTTCTTTGACGATGTGCTGGAAAATGTGGAAGCAGCCAGGGCGTTAGGGATCAATAGCGTTCATGTTGTTGATAGGCAGACAGTGCCAGATTATTTCGAAGCAATCGGTTTTTCTGAACAAAATGAGGGATTGAACGGATAATAGAGGATAGTGTGCTGATGCTACTATTTGAGTAAAGGAAAAATATGATCGCGTTAATCCAGCGGGTAACACAGGCAAATGTTGTTGTTAAGAACGAAGTGGTTGGGGAAATTGGCCACGGCCTGCTGGTATTGCTAGGTGTTGAGAAAGGTGATGATCAACAGAAGGCAAAACGGTTGTGTGAGAGGGTGATAGGGTATCGGATATTCAGTGATGAACAGGACAAAATGAACTTGAACGTCCAACAAATCGGAGGCAGTTTGTTGGTAGTCTCCCAGTTTACACTGGCTGCTGATACTCAAAAGGGCATGCGACCCAGCTTTTCTGGTGGCGCTGCCCCAGATAAGGCCGATGAATTATATCGCTATTTTGTTGAACAATGCCGCCAAAGTGGTGTAAAAACAGAAATCGGGCGGTTTGCTGCCGATATGAAAGTCAGCCTGACAAACGATGGGCCAGTCACTTTCTGGTTGCAGGTCTAGCAACCAAAAATAGCCAGTAGAACGCAACCATCCCCGATTAAACATCATGAGCAAAAGAAAGGGGCAGTTTCTATGTATCATCTGCGAGTACCTGAAACAGAACAAGAACTGGAAGCATATTACCGATTTCGTTGGGAAATGTTGCGGAAACCACTGCATCAGCCTGTAGGCTCTGAGAAAGATGGTTACGACACTACGGCTCATCACCAGATGGTGGTGGATGAGAAAGGGAACCCGGTGGCAGTAGGGCGTTTATATATCAATGCGGATAGTGAGGGGGCAATCCGCTTTCTGGCAGTTCATCCCAACGTGCAAGGCAGAGGGTTGGGAAAATTAATCGCAATGGCCCTGGAATCTGTTGCCCGTCAGGAGGGTGTTAAACGGGTAGTATGCAGTGCTCGTGAACATGCAGTGGCGTTTTTCAGTAAACTGGGGTTTGAAAACCGTGGGCCGATTACTAGCCCGCAAACGACACCCGTTCGCCATTTTCTGATGATAAAGCCGGTTGCAACACTTGATGATATTCTTCACCGGCCAGATTGGTGCAACGAACTGCAACAGGCTTGGTACAAACATATTCCCCTCAGTGAAAAAATGGGGGTACGCATTTCTCAATATACCGGTCAGAGCTTTATTACCACCATGCCGGAAGCCGGGAATCAAAATCCTCATCAAACTATCTTTGCCGGCAGTCTGTTTTCTCTGGCAACCCTGACCGGTTGGGGATTGATCTGGTTGTTGCTACAGGAGCGTCAATTGGGTGGTGATATCATTCTGGCTGATGCCGATATCCGTTACAAAAAACCGGTTGTTGGCAGGCCAAAATCTGTTGCGGATCTTAAAAATATGAGCGGCGATTTGGCTCGTTTGGCACAAGGCAGTAAAGCAAGAGTGAAATTGGATGTGATTGTCAGCGGTGATCAGGGCGTCGGTGCGGTATTTACTGGCACCTATATGGTATTGCCAAATGCTTATACGGCCATCGCTTAGATTTCATTTCACAGTGGCATTAAATATGCCACTGGGGGTATTTTTCATATATATTGGGTATGTTCAGGCGAAAGTTTAATTTCACCTGTGCATGTGACATTAAAATTTACCTGGAGGCATTGAGTCTCCTTAATAGAATATTCCACCGCGCTGAGAAAACCAATAACATCATTAAGAAACAGCCCGGTCTCCTCTTCTATTTCACGAGATAGTGCTTGTAATAGATTTTCTCCGCCAGAAGGCATTTCCCAGAGATTTGGTGGGAATTCATCAGGAGCTCGTTGTAAGAACAGAATATTGCCGTTTTGGTCTCTGATGATGCCATCGACAACAATACGGTCATAATTTTGTAGCTTGTTTTCAATAGATTCAGGCAGTATACACATCATTTTTTGTACCTTGTCACAACTTCAATGGGTAAAATTTAATTACATTTTTAACGTATCGATATTAATACGGTTTTTCGGCTGATACTGATCGGATATTTTATTAATGGATTGAAATAGAAAATAACGATTATAAAGTTGAATCGGGCACATAATGTACCCGAACATTCATTACTATAACTTAACAACCGGACAGGTTTCACAGTTTGGTGTGGATATTTGCCCCTTATCGATGGTTTGAGTTTCGCTGCCTGATTGTTTATCAGTGGCTGTCAATGTACCATCAATAGTACTTTTAATATCATCAGCAGCAAGATCTCCCTGTATTAACAGCGTGAAATTGCCTTTACCCTGTAATTTCAACGGCACCCACCGCCATTGAGGTAAAATCGCCAAATCTGCATCTATTCCCCGGAAATCTAAAGTGAATGGCTTCTGTACCTGTTGATCTACTGTGCCTTTTATTTTCAGTAATCCATCATCAACAGAGGCATCTAATTGGTCGAGGATCAGTTTATTTCCCTCTGTATGTAATTTAAGGTAAGGGCGACGTAATTCAACTTTGTTAAATGTTGCGCTGGTGGCACTTAGGTTCGAAGAGCCACGCCAGATCCCCCATTTCCCTTCTTTCAGTAACTCCATGTCATAGATATAACCACTGAGGGCGGTAAGCTGGAATGGAAAATCGGGGTTAATATCAATCAACAAGCTGTTGTTAATTGTCAGCTCGTTAATGGAAAATCCGGATATCCATTCAGGCAATGATTTTTTCAGCAACTGATGCCAGTTTTGTGGCAAGGTATAAGTTAAACCGGCAACTGTTGCATTGGTGATGTTGAATTGCTTTGTTTGGTGATTCCATTGACCTTTGACGTGAAATAATCCCTTTTCCCAACGGGAAGTGAGATTGGAAATAGTGAGTTCATTGCCGGCGATAAGAAGGTGACCAATAACATCGGTGAAATGAAGATCATTCAGCGTAGTATCCATGACGTTGAAATCAATGATGCCTTCTTTTGCCTGCCAGCTCCCGTTAGTCAAACCGACATTTTTTACTGAGACATCCAAATAGTTAGCAGACCAGTTTTTACCTTCCAGCTTGGCATTAGTGAGACTCAGATCTTTGATGCTGACGGCGGGTAATTTGTTCGTTTTTAGCAATAACTCTTCAAGTGTCATTGGCGTTTGCCAACGAATATTGCTGATAAGTAAATTATCCCACTGCCAGCGACCATCAGGCAGATGCTGCCCATTGCCTGATACCGAACCCTGTGCCAATGTTGCACCAAATGAACGGATAGTCAGCGTATTCTGCTGGTTATTTCCTCGCATAATGACTTTTTCAAGAGAAATATCATTGAGATTCAGTTTATCAGCGCTGAATTGAAATTCCCCATTCCCTGCTAACTTATTTGATTGTGGGTTCCAGGGGGTGATACCGCCGGTGATGTTTTGTCCTTGAATTTGCCAATCTGCATTTTCTGCCTGAATAGCCATCTGATTAAGTTGCAGAATATTGGTGCTAAAAGGCAAGGATTGTTGCTGGCCTTTGATTGTTAATTGGCCCTGTTGCAATAACAGACGATGAAAATGACGCGGGGAAGTGAGTTGCTGCCAGTTGAAATCGAATGCGACAACTTGAGCCGCTAAAATAAAAGTCTGTTGCTGATTGCTAATGACAATATTGGAAAGTGCCAGAGTACCTGGTTGTGACCAGTTATGTTCAATATTGCCGATTTGAACCTGATAACGGCTGTGATGACTCAGCCATTGACTAAGCTGATGTGCTCCCCAATTTGTCTGTACCACGACATAAACAGTGATTACTGCCAGTATTCCCAGTAATAACAGAGTAACCAGCGATTTTCCTAACCATCTCATCATCGGACTCCAATTTAATCGGTTTATAGTTTCCTTTTATGCCGTAATTTTCGTGTTCACTCAAGAGATGGTGGATAAAAGTTATGAGCGAGGCGAAATTATTATTTTTAACATTTGTATAATTTAACAATAAAAATATCAACAAGTCACTATATTAGTTGTTATTTCTAATAGTTTCAGGGTATGAAATGAAAAAATAATGAATTATTCGTTATCGTTTTATTCTATTAAAATAAACTTCAGAGATTAATCTTTGATTAATTATATTTTTGTTTTTTGTGCTAAGTTTTTATTAATAACTTGGCGTTTTTGTGTGAATTTGTTAATAATTATATTGTGTGATTAATATAATCATTAAATCTATATTTTATTGCATGACAATATAGCCAATGACATCCGAATGAATTAATGTATTAATGGATGGCTATAAATGGAATAATGATATTTTTTCGTCATTCCTTTCTATTCCTTTCTCAGTTTGATTGATGCTTGAAATAACACTGCATAGTTTATTTTCACCCATCTTCCGGCAAATAAATAATGTAAGGAATCTTCTATGTCAGAAAACATGAAACAAAAATCGTCGAATGAAGGTAATATCCGCACAACCCGCCCACTTAATGGAAAGGAATTTCTGGATGGGCTAAACGATGGTCGGGAAGTCTGGGCTTATGGTGAACGCATTAACGATGTTGTCAACCATCCTGCTTTTCAAAATCCGGCCCGAGCTGTTGCGAAACTCTACGACGCTTTGCACGATCCTGCTTATCGTGACGTATTGACCACGGCTACAGATACGGGTAGTTGTGGTGTAACACATCCTTTTTTCCGTATACCGCGCTCACAGCAGGATTTAATTGCTGATCGTGATGCTATTGCCGCGTGGGCTCGCATGAGTTATGGCTGGTTGGGTAGAAGCCCTGATTATAAGGCTTCGTTTCTTACCTCGCTCGGCGTAAAACCGGAAATTTATGGTGAGTTTGCTGATAATGCAAAAAACTGGTATATCCGTTCGCAGGAAAACGTGTATTACTGGAATCACTCGATTATTAATCCGCCAATAGATCGTCATTTATCACCTGATGAAATTGGGGATATTTGTATTCATGTTGAAAAAGAGTGTGATGATGGATTAATTGTCAGTGGCGCTAAAGTTGTTGCCACAGGATCGGCGATTAGTCACTACAACTTTATTGGTCATTACGGTTTACCAATAAAGAAACGGGAATTTGCGTTGGTCTTTACCTTGCCGATGAATACCCCAGGAGTGAAATTAATTTGTCGTCCTTCTTACGCAATGGCGGCTGATAAAATGGGCAGTCCTTTTGATTATCCGCTCTCGTCCCGATTTGATGAGAACGATACGATAATGATTCTGGATAAAGTGAAGGTTCCTTGGGAAAACATATTTATCTATGGAGATGTAGATAAAGTTTCGTTATTTTTTGCTGAATCGGGTTATTTTCATCGGGCGATGTTGCATGGTGTGACTCGACTGGCTGTTAAACTTGATTTTCTTTCTGGGTTGCTTATTAAGGGTGTTGAAGCTACGGGTACGAAGGATTTTCGTGGCGTACAAGCACGGGTTGGTGAAGTATTGTCATGGCGTAATATGTTTTGGGCTCTCAGTGATGCGATGGTTAAATCTCCGGAGCCTTGGAGTGGAGATGCCCTATTACCTCGGTACGAATATGGGATAGCTTATCGTTGGTTTATGACGTTGGGTTACCCGCGGGTAAAAGAAATTATTGAACAGGATCTGGGCAGTGCCTTGATTTATATTAACTCCCATGCCCGCGATTTTTCCAACCCGGAACTGTCTCCTTATCTTGATAAATACATGCGTGGCTCCAATGGTTACAGTGCGGTTGAGCGAGTCAAGCTTATGAAACTGATTTGGGACTCTATCGGTACGGAATTCGCGGGCAGGCATGAATTATACGAGCGCAATTATTCCGGCAACCATGAAGCTATTAGAATCGATGTGTTATTGGCTTCCCAAGCCACGGGCTTAGTGGATCAATTGAAAGGGTTTGCTGAGCAGTGTATGAGTGAATACGATCTGGATGGTTGGGTTGGTAACGATTTTATTTGGCCTTCCAACCGCTAGGAGATAAATCATCATCACGCGCGATGATGGAATATACGTGCGTGATGAATTGATTATGTGTAACCCGATATCAGATTTGTAGAAAGATTATTTCTCTTGGGGAAACACCAGATTAAGAGTGATGGCTGTCAGACCACCAGCAGCAATACCGGAAGAGAGTAAAGTTTTCAGCCAGTCAGGAGCGAACTGTAAAATTAGCGGTTGTTGAGCAACGCCCATACCAACCGCTAAAGAGAGCGCGATAATCATAATTGCCCGGCGGTTAAGTGCTTCTCTGGAAACGATACGGACACCAGACGCGGCGATCGTACCGAACATCACGATAGTGGCGCCTCCCAATACCGGTTCAGGGATCTGTTGTACAAATCCTGCTACCGCGGGAAACAGACCTAACAGGATTAGCATCAGCGCCACGGCATAACCCACATGACGGCTGGCAACACCGGTTAGCTGGATAACCCCGTTATTCTGTCCAAAACAGGAATTTGGGAAAGTATTGAATACGGCAGACAGCATAGAATTCAGGCCGTTAGCTAAAACCCCGCCTTTAATACGTTTCATGTATACAGGCCCGCTGACCGGTTGTTCAGAAACATCGGAAGTCGCGGTAATATCCCCGATAGTTTCCAGCGAAGTGACCATAAAAATCAGCATTAACGGAATAAGCAGATTCCAGTCAAAGGAAAGGCCGTAATAAAGTGGTGCAGGAATCGTCATCATCGAACGGTTTTCCTGTACGGTTGCTTGGGGCAGCATATCCATCAGCCAGGCGACAACATAACCGACTGCCATTGCAATCACCAGAGAAGCGACACGTAGATAAGGATTACGCTGGCGGGTCAGCAAAACAATCACCACTAACACAGCGCCTGCCAGAAACAAATTCTCTGGAGAACCAAAAGTGTGATTTTCGATAGCAGAGAATCCGCCACCAATAGAGGTCAACCCAACCTGAATAAGAGACAAACCGATAATCATCACTACAACGCCGGAAACCAGCGGAGTGATGATTCTCCGGGCTAGATGCAATACGCGGGATAACAGAATTTCTGTGATGGATGCCACCATTAGAGTGCCGAATAGCGCCGCCATCATGGTGGGAATGTCGGCACCGCCGTTTTTCAGTGCCAACCCGCTCATAATCAGTGGGGAAACAAAGTTAAAACTGGTCCCTTGAATGGAAAGCAAACCAGAACCGATTGGCCCCCAAGTTCGGATCTGAATCAATGATGCTAGTCCCGAAGCAAACAGAGACATACTGATAATCCGCTGTGTATCGTGAGCGGGCAGTCCGAGTGCTTGGCAGATTAAAATTGCTGGTGTGATGACAGCGACAAACATTGCCAGTAAATGTTGGCAGGCAGCAAACAACGTTTGTGGTAATGGTGGCCGATCTTCTAAGCGATAAATCAATTCACTAGCTGGTTTTTTAGGCGGTATTGTTGCGGCTTGTTCGGAGGATGAGGTGAACATGGTGTGAAATCCCGGACTGACAAAGAACGCATTTTAATGATCAGTCGTGTAAAAGCAATCGGTTGCGTAAAAATTCTGTCACTTGTCATGATTCGCTCTGGTCACATTTTTATATGTTTTAACTTGTGTTTGTTGCAGATTTTTTTTCTAATCCAGCGTTGCCTGCTTTTGGCGTTCTCTAAAGGATGAGTATAACGTCGTAATAACTTACATAATTTTAACAATATAGCTGGGGTACATAGATGTATCATCTTGATGTTTATGGCACGCTTGTTGCGTCCGCATTAGTGCTATTACTTGGGCGTAAACTTGTACAATCAGTTCCATTTCTTGAAAAATACACCATTCCTGAACCAGTCGCGGGTGGCTTGTTAGTTGCTTTGAGTCTTTTAGTACTTAAGCAAACGACTGGCTGGGAAATCAGTTTTGATTTATCTCTTAAAGACCCTTTGATGTTAACTTTTTTCGCCACTATCGGCCTGAATGCGAATATTGCCAGCCTGAAAGCGGGAGGTAAGGTACTTTTCACGTTTGTTTTCGTCGTCGTTGGCCTATTGTTGGTTCAGAACACAGTAGGTATTGCGTTGGCTGAACTGCTGGGTCTAGACCCATTAATGGGCTTGCTGGCGGGTTCTATTACGCTGTCGGGTGGTCACGGTACTGGTGCTGCTTGGGGTAAACTGTTTATTGAGCGTTATGGCTTTGAAAATGCAACAGAAGTGGCAATGGCCTGTGCGACTTTTGGCTTAGTACTGGGTGGTTTGATTGGTGGTCCGGTTGCTCGTTTTCTGGTGAGAAATACCAAAACCCCAGGCTTGAGGTCAGATGATACGGAAGTGCCAACGGCATTTGAAAAACCTTATACCGGTCGGATGATCACAGCATTGGTCATGTTGGAAACGATCGCTTTGATCGCTATCTGTCTGATGGCAGGTAATTTTGTGTCTGAGCTTATGCAAGGGACATGGTTTGAATTACCGACATTCGTCTGTGTGTTATTTATCGGGGTTATCCTCAGTAACAGTCTGTCGGTGTTAGGTTTTTACCGGGTATTTGACCGGGCGGTGTCTGTACTGGGTAACGTGAGTCTTTCCCTGTTCCTGGCAATGGCATTAATGAGCCTGAAATTGTGGCAGATGGCATCGCTGGCATTACCTATGCTGGTCATTCTCACCATCCAGGCCATCGTCATGGCGTTGTACGCAATTTTTGTTACCTATCGTGTGATGGGTAAAAACTACGATGCAGCGGTTCTTGCTGCGGGCCATTGTGGTTTTGGCTTGGGGGCGACACCGACAGCCATTGCGAACATGCAGGCGATTACCGATCGCTTCGGTCCCTCTCATGTGGCATTTCTGGTGGTGCCGATGGTAGGTGCGTTCTTTATCGATATCGTTAACGCGATTGTGATTAAGCTTTATCTACTGTTGCCAATATTCCCAGCAGTGTAGGGGGATTAGAAAGATACTGCGCCAGCTATTCAGTTGGTGCAGTATTGTCGTTGTGTTTCGCTTATAGTTCCGTACATTCAAAATCGTAAAATAGGATGAGCAACGATGAAGCTTTTCAACGCTCTGGGGTTTCGTTGGGACCGGTCTGCGGTTCCTCTTATTGTTCCGATTCATTCTATTGAACGGGTATGTTTCCGTTTTCACCGGATGCTACCAGAGTTCGTTTGGGATGCCAGCGTGCTTGAAGGTAATCCTTTTACTTTCCCAGAAGTGAAGACATTATTGGACGGTGTAACCGTCGGTGGTAGGAAGGTTTCCGACCAGGAACAAGTCCTGAATCTCGCAGAAAGTTCCAAACGACTGTTATTTATGGTGAAAAAAGGTCAATTTGAGTTGACCAAAGCTACATTCACTGAACTTCACAGCATAGTTGCCCGCAACGAAGCCTTGGAATGGGGGCAGTTCCGTGGAGAAGGGCAAGAGGAGAATTACACTCCAGATGTCAGTTTGGGTGAGTATGGTCGGCCTACTGTACCCGGCGCGCCAGAATTGAACCATGTTTTTCAAGAAGGTGTTGCCTCACTGGATGAGTGTCAGCCTTTCGAAAAGGGGGTTGCATTCTTCCTTTTCGGTGCGCTACAGCAATTCTTCTTTGATGGTAACAAACGCACTTCACGTTTCATGATGAACGGTATCTTGATGTCAAATGGCATAGATGCTATCAGCGTGCCTGCGGCGAAAATACATGAGTTCAACGAAAAGATGGTGCGCTTCTACCTGAGCAAAGATGCTACTGAAATGATGGCGTTTCTTGTGGATTGTCATCCGGATAAAGTGGCAAATCCCGGTTTTTTTAAATGATTATCGAATGGTCTCTGGTATGAGCCCATGGTGGGATTCCACTTTGTTTACCCTGCCATGTGTAATTCATTTACCAACGATTCTATACTCCACTTATAGCAAAAAATTTTTATTGCATTACAAATGTCATGCAATAGAATGTAATACAAATGTCATTACAGGAGATAACGTTATGAGTACTATTCAGATCAGAGTTGATGAAGAACTTAAAAAAAGTGCGTATCAGACATTTGAGAAACTGAACTTATCGCCATCCGATGCGCTGCGTCTTTTTCTGCGCTATGTTGTAGAGAATGAAAAGCTGCCGTTCGCTGAAGTTTCCGTTATGGTGGCAGATCATGATGAAGATGCAGACATCTTAGCAGTGGTACGTGACCGCCTTAAAAATCCCGCTAGACGTATCAGGGTAAACCTTGATGATATTTAATATCGACTTCGACGAACGAGCCCTGAAAGAGTGGTACAAACTGGATCAGAGCATACGCGACCAGTTTAAAAAGAAGCTACGGAAGTTACAGAACAATCCCTATATTGAGTCAGCCAGATTACACGGTGATCTGGCTGGCTGCTTTAAAATTAAGCTCCGCTCTTCAGGCTTTCGTCTGGTTTATCAAGTGATAGAAGAAGAGATCGTAATATGGGTGATCGCTGTTGGTAAACGGGAAGATGCGAAAACTTATGAGATAGCTTGTAAACGAATTGTATAATAAATATACCGCAATGAAATTGCTCCAACGCTGGGTGATAAGATTGAGGGTTTCTGTCTGACAATGCAGAGCATCCAGCGTGATGATATTCCAATAAAGTAAAAGTAATTCAATGAGTTGTCTGGTTTCTGGCTCTTCTTTACCTTTGCTTTACGATAAAAAAGTCATTTTGTTTTTATCGTCATCCGCTTACTTTCGCCTTTACCGATGAGGAGTGTCTCAACAACATAAGTGAGCGTCAATTTACCCGCGCCATTCGGTTCTGCAATGATTATCAGTTAGCCTCCGAGAAACCTTGTCATTCAGGACTAAAGCGTATGGTGAATATGATTAGTTAATCTATTAAGTATTATTTTGTTATTTCAGGCCATTAACCAATGGTTGAGAAAAATATAATAATTTAACCTATCGATTACTCATTTGAAATCTCATCACTCCCGCTCTCTACGAAATAGTTTTGAATGTAAGTCCTAAAAAAACCAAAATAACTCACTTTTTTATAAACAGAATAGAACAGATATCACAGTAAACACCTTAGTGATTTTTATTTTTTGCTTTACAGTTAATACTTAGTAGATTAATTTACATGTTTATGTATTAATGAAAATAGCCATAAAGATGTACATCCCCCCTAAACGCTGTGGTTCAAGCCTCATAATTTTAATTTTTACTCTTTATCGATAAAAATAATCTGAAATCAACTACCAAAAAATCAACTTAGTATTAACCTAAAGTTATCAGCCGATGAATTTTTTCTATTATTTTATTCATCAAATGTTGGGATTAAACACCTATTTTGGAAACACTGTCAGCGGAAGCTGATAAAGCAACTGATTAATCATAAATAGGCTGGAAATATCTTTATCAGTGAAGCAGAGAAACAAGCATTAGGGGAGAAAGTAGCAAACCGTTGAATACAAATAGTACAGGAATGGAGATTCCATTCCTGATTATGGTGATTTAATTTTGTCTAACACTCAATTAAATCAGATGACAAATTCTCATTTATTTCTCTAAATGAGATATATTAGTTCCGCTATCTTGTACATGATCATCAAAAATAATAATAAAACTGTTCTGCGAAGCAGAATATGATTTTTCAATACCTCGCTGTATTACTGAAAATATAAAACCATGCGTATCGGATAGATCCCACACCTTTACATCTTCACAATCAAGATCTAAATATTCCTCTCTACCTTCCTCTCCACATTTATTAACCGAAACTTTAACCGGTTCAGTTGAGAGATTTTTAACATAAATCATAAATCCTCCACTATATCAATAATAAATACTTTCATTTAATTCAATGACATAAGGGCAGCAATTAAATTAATAAAACTAGTGCAATAATAAAATTTTTTAGACAGATGGTATAGAATATAAAGAAGAGATATCTCTACCGTTATTTACAACTGAACTATCATAAATAATTATGTAGCCATTTGATTTTATTGAATACAACAGTGTGACACTATCCTTACGTGCTACTGCCATTAAAAAACCGCGCCCATCTGATCTATCCCATTGAGCCACCTCTCCTGTATTAATTTCAATATATTCGTCATTACCTTCTTCACTACTCCATTTACTAATTGCAACTTTAACCACTTTCTCTGAAAGACTTTTGACATAAATCATATTAAACTCTCCATTATATCAACGTAGATTTATTTAGCTCTAATTTAAAAACACCCTAATATGTACCATAATGAAATTAAGTATAGATAAAAAAACCAAAACAAAATTAATATTTGTGTGACCTCCATCAAAGTTCTATACTTAGAAGAGAAAATATTTAAAATTACATTCATTGGGTTAATGGAAACATTTACTATCTAAACTTAGTAATTCAATATTGCATTGTTGTAAATATAATAATTGTCATTAATATATATTAATGACAATTTCCTATCATAGATTTATATCTATTCCCGTTTTAACCTTCGAGCATAACGTTGCGCTAATACCGCACACACCATCAACTGAATTTGATAAAAAGTTGCTTATTATGTGAATCTACCAACCATTTATATTTTTTGGGGATGTTTTTTAACGCTGGTGTTAATTTAGGAATAATTGTAATTATATTTTTCATTCCTTTGGAAATAATACATTGCCAATTAAACGGAATAATTACAAGAAAGCTCTGTAGCAGAGCATCTTAATTATGGGATAAAACCAGATATCCGTATTTTTGGCGGCGTTGAGAAACGACAAGTCCGCGCCGACATATTCTCAATCACGCATTACCATAATGTGTCCGTTCCGGTAACCAGCGTTCAATCAGGGCACGAGCATGTTCTGGATAGTGTTGGTGAATATGCCGGGCAATGCGCTGCACTTCTGGCAACATACCTTGATCTCGCAACAAATCAGCAACCTTAAATTCGGCATTCCCCGTTTGACGTGTTCCTAGTAGCTCCCCGGGACCACGAATTTCCAGATCTTTTTGCGCGATAACAAAACCATCATTACTGTCTCTAAGTACTTGCAGGCGTATTCTGGCGGTACTGCTTAAGGGAGTTTTGTAAAGTAAAACACAATGAGAAGCGATAGCCCCACGGCCAACTCGTCCACGTAATTGATGAAGTTGCGCCAATCCAAGTCGTTCTGGATTATCAATAACCATCAAACTGGCATTCGGCACATCCACACCAACTTCGATAACCGTCGTGGCAACCAGAAGCTGTAGCTCTCCACGTTTGAAAGCCTCCATCACTTCCAGCTTTTCTGCGGCTTTCATTCGGCCATGTACCAACCCAACTTTTAATTCTGGCAAGGCGAGCGTTAATTCTTCACTGGTGACTTGCGCAGCCTGAGCTTCCAGCACATCAGAATCTTCAATCAGCGTACAGACCCAATAGGCTTGTCTGTTTTCATCAAGGCAGGCGTTTCTGATCCGTTTGATCACCTCTTCACGGCGTGTATCCGGGATCGCAACCGTTGTGACCGGCGTTCTCCCCGGTGGCAGCTCATCAATAATAGAAGTATCGAGATCGGCATAAGCAGTCATCGCTAAGGTACGGGGAATAGGTGTCGCAGTCATGATCAACTGGTGAGGATGAAAACCCTGTTCACGTCCTTTTTCCCATAAAGCCAGACGTTGATGAACACCAAACCGATGTTGCTCATCAATAATCACCAGCGCCAGACCGGAAAACTTCACCTGTTCTTGAAACATGGCATGTGTACCAACAATCATGGCGACCTGCCCGCTGGCAATGGCTTCTTGTTGTTTCTGACGAGCTTTCCCCTTTTGCTTACCCGCCAGCCAGCCGATCTGAATCCCCAAAGGTTCCAGCCATTGCCGGAATGTATTTGCATGCTGCTCTGCCAGCAATTCAGTCGGTGCCATCAGGGCAACCTGTTTGCCATGCGCAATAACCCGCAACGCAGCCAGCGCGGCAACCAGCGTTTTTCCTGAACCCACATCTCCCTGAATCAATCGCATCATCGGAACATCTTTTGCCAGATCTTGCTCAATTTCCGCTACAACCCGTTGTTGCGCGTTAGTTGGCGTAAATGGCAGACGGTTGAGGAATTGCTGTTTTAACTCGTTTTCAGCCGGTAGCGACTGAGCGTGATGGCGTTGTGCGCCCGCTCTGACGTCTAACATACTCAAATGGTGAGCCAAAAGCTCTTCTAGGATCAGGCGACGATGAGCCGGGTGTTTGCCTGTTTCCAGCTCTGCTAGCGCAATATCTGGCGGTGGGCGGTGCAGGGTATGCAATGCTTGTGGCAAACTGATGATAGAACGGTTTAACGCTTCCGGCAGGAGTTCATTAATAGCACAGGTATCAAGCAATGCCAGTGCCTGATCAATCAGTTTACGAAGTGCCGCCT
The DNA here is from genome assembly GCF_020387775.1 of Photorhabdus antumapuensis. NCBI lineage: Bacteria > Pseudomonadati > Pseudomonadota > Gammaproteobacteria > Enterobacterales > Morganellaceae > Photorhabdus > Photorhabdus antumapuensis. Next base: position 76,643 of record NZ_JAHZMK010000053.1, on the reverse strand, counting down.
GACGAATACCTTCTGTTGTCGGGTAAATAGGGGTTAATGTTTCTTGGAGATGCACATTCCCGCCATAATTCTGAATCTTATACTCAGGATGGATAATTTCCGCGCCATGAATACCTTTTTTGATTTCACCGTAAGCAACAACCTGTTTCCCTTTTGCCAGATTACTTTTCATTGCTGCGGTGAAGTTAAAAAAACGCAGTGTGAGCACACCGGTACCATCACTGATTTGGCAGGTCATCATCCGGCGGCGGCCAAAAATAACATTGGTATGGAGGATTTCACCGGTGATTGTGGCATGGATACCCGGTAAAAGATCATTAATCGTATAAAGGCGTGTTTGGTCTTCATAACGAAGAGGGAAGTGCAGCAGCAGATCCTGCAAATTAATCAGCCCCATTTTTGCCAGTTTAGCTGCTTGACTTGCCCCGACGCCATGCAGGGAAGTCAAAGGGATGGTATCAAGCAGTTGGCCTTTCATACGATTTTTTTCTCCATTGATTGTGTGGCAGTCCATCATGTTTTACCGGGCAGGATCGGGCATGGTTTATCACCCATAATAATATAGACGGGTTTAACGTAATCAACGTAATCTTCCCCCTAATAACGGGTTGAAAATTATACTGATACACCGCGTTAATCTCCTGTAACAGTCAAGATCATATACTCTTATATATCAACCAAATTCAACAGCGTGATCTCCTTTCGATGAAAAAATAATCAAAAAAAGGTGTTTAAATTCTACCTCTCATCTGTATAACCCTCTGTAGCCCCGGTGAACAACATGCCATTTGGGCAAATTAATGGTGTGTATTTTATCCTCAGGTTTTATCTGTTCTTGGTTTGTGTCTCGGAATTGAGGGCGGGTCTGTCAGGGGATAATAGCTGGGTTGTGCTATCAATATATTTGGGAGAAATAATCATGGGCCAAAGAAAATATCTGACGCAGTCAGAAGTGGAAAGCCTGTTGGAAATGGCGAAAGTCGGCGCTAATCCAGAGCGGAACTACTGTTTGGTGTACATGAGTTTTATCCACGGCTTTCGCGTCAGCGAAGCCAGACATTTACGGTTATCTGATATGGAATTGAAAGAGCGATGCCTGTATATCCGGCGGCTAAAAGGAGGATTTTGCACTAACCATCCTCTGTTGCTCCGTGAGGTCCGGGCGATTAAGGCATGGCTCAAAGTGCGCAAAACTTTCTTGGGGGCAGAGAGTGATTGGTTGTTCTTGTCACGTTCTGGGAAGCCGCTTACGCGTCAGCGGATTTACCAGATTATTAGTCGATTAGGGCAATTGGCGAATATTGCTGTCGTTTCGCATCCGCATATGTTGCGCCATGCCTGTGGTTTTGCCCTTGCAGACCGGGGAGTGGATACCCGGCTGATACAAGATTACCTTGGACATAAAAACATTCGGCACACTGTACGTTATACAGCGAGTAATGCTGAACGTTTTCAAGGAGTTTGGGGTGTGAAAGGTAAGCGTTGATCGTTACATTTAGGACCATTTTGACAATCAAGATAGACTTGCCATAGAACTATACTGAAAATTTTCTAATAAAAAAAGATACAAAATTGTATATCTTTGTAAAGCATTATGTATCTACCCCAGACGAACAAAAATAACTCAACTTGTCTACTTTTAACGCGCGCAAATCCCAATCTCTCAGGTCCCTTGCTTGAAATTGTTGATCTTATTTTTCGGACTCAACAATAAAATATCCTTAAATTTTGACGATTGTCGTTAAGTTGTTTCGATAATGCTGGGTTTTCATACAAAAATATCACAGTCTATCTTGATTGTCAAAATGGTCCTAAGTGACAAATTTATGTACAGCTAAATGTTGCTGTTTATCAGCAAATGGCATGTAAAGTTAAGTATGATTTTTGTTCGATACTTAAATAAGGTTAATCAAATGAAAAAGATATTGAAGATAAGCGTCGTGGCGGCGTTGGTTTTAGGAGTAGTTTCGGCAGCTTCGGCAGATTCGGCAGGTGGGCCTGTGACGCCGACGCCGAAGGCGGGGCAGGTGAAGAAGAATGCCTTAGTAACAATTTCAGGTTCGGTTGTGGCTGCGACATGTGATGTAAGCAGCTCTAGTGCAGACGCGAAAGTGGATTTGGGGAACGTTTCGAGAGCAGCATTTAAGAAGGGGAGTCCTGTTGCTAATCAAATAGGCATCGGATCGTATGTTTCTGATTTCTCTAAACCAATTACTATCTCTCTTAGTAACTGTGATGACGATAATACCGATGCAAACAAAGTTAAACTGCATGTGACAGGGTCAGTGGTGGGCGGATCGAATAACGCCATCTTTAATCATAATGAAAAAGCTAAGAATGTAGGTGCACTACTAACTTATAAGGATGGTTCTGACACGAAAATAGTTGTCAATGATGGCGATGTCCTTCTGAAAGGCGGGGCTGCTTCGGGGGCCAAGGGCAAGGACTTCGATGGTTATTCCGTAACATTCACTGCGCATATGGCATCAACAATTGCTGAGCCAGAATCAGGTCAGGATATTTACGCTCCAATCACCTTCTCCTATGCATATAACTAAGTTTATGTTGTTTCAGCCTGAGGGGTGCTTCCTCAGGCTCTTTCGATAAAAAGTCTTAGATGATTGATGATGCCTTTTATTAGGCAACTACTGGCTGGTTGAGCCAAGATATGAGAAATAAAAGATGATCAGTAAACTCCGACTTCCCAACATCATAGTAAAAAGTCTTGTATTTGCCGCGTTTTTGTTCGCGTCACAGAGTCAGGCTGAAGGCGGATTTGGCATCGATGCTACACGCGTTATTTTTCCACAGGATAAAGCTGAAGCAACAGTCTCGGTGCGCAATACGACAACTAATATCCCTTATCTGGTGACAACTAAAATCACCAGCACCGTTGATGGTAAGGGTAAAACACCGTTTTTCGTCTCACCGCCTTTATTTCGTCTCGATCCTAAAGGAAATAATGTCCTGCGCATCTTAGGTGATACCAGCAAATTGCCAACCGACCGGGAGAGTGTCTTTTATTTTACTGCTTCCGCTATTCCCAGAAGTAACCCTCTGGGCCAGCGCTTTGAAAGCGCTAAGATTTCGGGTGGGCTGGTCTATGCCATCGGTAATACCATCAAACTATTTTATCGGCCAACGGGATTGGTGGGTACACCAGAGCTGGCATACAAAGCGCTGCGCTTTACCCATGCCCCCGGGGGCGTTCAAGTCAGCAACAATTCGCCTTATCACATCAGTTTTACGCAGATCAAAGTTGATGGGATTCCCGTGACGTTTTCCGCGAATCATCCACAAATGCTGGCACCTTTCAGTACCCACGTTTATCCCGCTCAGAATAGTCAGAATAAAAAGAAAGTGGAATGGGCGGTGATCAACGATCTCGGTGGAGGAGATAACTTCGATGGCACAATCCAATAAAACCGGTATCTCAATGGTCCTGTATGTACGCAGGTACCTGAGTTACATCGGTATGGCGGGGGTTTTGTGGCTTTTTTCTGGTCCTTTGTGGGCGGGAAAGTGTGGCAAAAACTGCGATATAGCCACATTCAAGGCAGAAATCACCCAAGGGACGTGTGATATCACTCTTATTGGAAGCAGCAATAATATCGAACTTGGCACTGTGCAATTTAGCGATGTAGTGTCAGGGCAAGTCAATAGAGAAGCTAAGCTGGAGCTAGGAAATTGCACGAGTGTGGTAAATAAAAACAGTCTTGTTCCCACGATAACGGTTACCGGAAATCATGACGGCACTTCTGATAAGACGTTGTTTCGTAACAGTAATAAAGAAGGAAGCCAAGTTTCAACGGCAATGGGCATCACTGTGAAATTGAAGAAGTTTGGTGATAAGGATTGGTCTTCGAAGGTAAGTGACGGTGATCCGTTTAAGTTGGCTAATCCAGGCACGATTATAAGCGATCTGTCTCCTCCGGTGGTTGTGCCGGTAAATTTTTCTCTGGTATGTGCGCCAGCCGCTGGGCAGACGATAGCAGACTGCAAAAAGGCAGGAAAAATCAGCGCAACGATGACATTTACGTTTGATTATCGTTGATGTTATCGGCGTTACAGGACGTTACGTCCGCGAAATAGCGGTGAGAAAGTAAGCTTGAGGTGAACACGAAATGGCAAGGCGAGAAAAACATAGGTTGGATGACCAGCCGACTTTTCTGACTAAGGGCGGATACTCAATGTTGTGTATTGTGATGCGCCGTTTCTGTTGGGGGGTCATATTGGCTTTACCGTTTCTGGCCGGTGGTGTCATGGCTAAGGGCCCCATGGGTACGCAAACGAATGGGGTGAGTGTGACTTTTAACGCTGATATTTATCCTGATCCTTGTGGTGTAGATATTGGCTCCGGTGGCGATAGTCATATGGACGGTTCAACGTTGGATTTTGGCTCACTACCTGCGGCAAAGTTTAAGAATCCAGGGGATATATTAGATCCTCAGACATTTGTGCTGAAGTTAACCGATTGTGGCGATCCAAGCGTGCTCGGTGTTCAACCTAATATTACTGTAGTGGGTAACACCATCGATGGTACAAGCACGGTGTTTCGTGATCCTGGCTCTGATGATTCTCCTGGTGGAACCTCTAAGGGACTGGGGTTTGTTTTTGCCGTGGGTGATCAGCAGGAAATAGAGCAGGAAGACAACTGGTTAATGAATAATGTTCCCACTATTTTAAGCGATGATATTGAGGTGGCAAGTGGTGTGAGTATTCCTATGACGGTGGCGATTACACGTAAAGGCAGTGAGGGTATCCAGCCTGGCTCGCTGGTTGCGAAAGTCAGATTTATATTCACTTATCCATGAGGGGTAATTCATCACGGATGGTCAGAATAGGATGGAGGTTAAATGAAAACCAGAAATAAAAATCTTATAAACAGTGGCTTAATGACATATAACAGCCGGGCAAAATATCTGCTACTTATTATGATATTGATGGGATGGGCAGGAGGTTGTGTGTCGTTTCCGGTGCAGGCGGAAACGATTTCTTTTAAGGGCACTATTATACCTAAGACTTGCGAGTTGAGTGTCAACGGGCAATCGAAGCCTCGTGATTCTGATGGGGGGATAAACAATAGCTATAACGTGACGTTTGATGGTGTTCAGGCCGGTGAACTCAAAAATAACAAATATGTGGAAAGTTCTGGGCAAGAGCTGAAATTGCGATTGAGTGATTGTGATCCACTAGCCGAAAACCAAAGGCCACCAGTTTTATACATATGGGGTGATGTCCCTGATGCTGGCACCAACACGGATGGAAAACTTTTTATGTCTAGTCGCACATCGGTCGTTAACTCCACTAAAGGGGTAGGGGTTAGGTTGCGCGACGATACTCTCGGTGCCAATCAGTTTGTCGATGCAAGGCCGCAGGGGAACCCGTATAGGATTGATCTATCTATCCCTACTGATAAAGATGGTAAGCGGTATCTGAATGGAGTGGAGAGGACGTTTACGGCGTATATAGGGGGTGTAGGTGGCGCGGGTATAGGTAATCAAGCAGAGTGTAATAATGATAGTAAAAACATGCATGTATTGTGCGGAGGATCAATGGCGCTCGCAATACATTTTGAGTTTGCGTATCAGTGATAGTGGAAGAGTATGAACATAAAAATGATGGTCGTAGTCATGCTCGGGTTATGGGTAATGATAGTGTCACCGGCGCATGCCGGTCTGGTACTGGGGAAGACACGTATCATTTATCATCAAAGTGACCGGGTGCAAAACATCTCGTTACAGAACTCAGGTAGTGATGTGTATTTGATACAGGCTGCTGTGACCCCATGGGGTAGCTCTACTAGCCATTCATCGGTGTTTATTGTATTGCCCCCGTTGTTTCGTATAGAGGGTAATAGCTCGAATGTAATGCGTATTATACGTACCGGTGGCGATTTCCCGACTGATCGTGAATCTCTGTATAGTTTTCGCATCAACGCAATTCCTGCGAGAGGAATGCCTACCGGTGAGGGTGAGGCCAATAAGCAACAGGAGGGGGTTGCTGCATCTCTGTCTATCTCACTGGGTATGAATATTAAATTTATTTATCGGCCAGATGGCTTGTCAGTGACACCGAAGCAGGCGTATGCCCGGCTGACGTTTACACGAACGGGTAATACCGTTGTGGTCACCAATCCGACACCGTATTACCAGACATTTGCCCAGTTGAAACTGGATGGTGAGAAGGTGGATTTGAACAAAAACCCATCAATGCTGGCACCTTTTGATCAGGCAACTTTTTCCTTGACAGGTTTAGCAGGTAATTCTGGTGGCAAGGTGACATGGTCAATGATAACTGATGCTGGAGGGGTAAGTGAACTACAGAGTGGCACGTTGCACACTCATTGAGCAACGTTTTCAGGAATAAAAGAACATCACATGGTAGGGCGTAATACGCAAATGAAGCAAATAGTTACGGCTGTATTGAACGTTCTGGCAATGATATCACTTTTGCTTGCATTGCCACTGAGGGCGGAAGAAAAGAGCCTGGAAGGGGTATATATGGATGACATGCGTGTGATCTACCCTGAGTCATCCAGAAATGGTGTTATTTCGACTTTCAGTAATAACAGTAGTAACAACTATCTCATTCAGTCAATGGTGCGGGAACTGGACTCAAAGACTGGGTTACCGATAGCGGTTAACGCACCATTTCTGGTGATTCCGCCTCTGGCTAAGGTAAATGCACATAGCAGGCAGGTACTGAAAATCCTGCGTACTGGTGGAGATTTTCCAAGAGATCGGGAATCGGCGTTCTTTCTGAATGTGCGTCTGTTGCCTTCTGAGAAGCCATTGTCAGTGTCCACAGAAAATGGTATTGGCCGGGTGAAAATAGTGATGGTCCTGATGATAAAGATGTTTTATCGCCCTGAAGGATTGCCAAAAGAAGGGGTGACTGGTGCGGTAAAACAATTACGGGTGTCGGTCAAAAAGGATACGGTAACGCTGAGTAACCTATCACCATTTTGGATAACGTTGCAGACTTTGCATGTCAATGCGTTTGCTGTACCGGATAAGGACTTGTTTAAGATGGTGCCGCCATTTGGTCAGCAGAGCTGGTCGCTGCCAACGGGCAACGTGTCGCTTGGCAGTAAGGTTACGGTATCGTGGCGAGCTATCAATGAGTTCGGATTGAATACCGATGAAGAGAGCAAGTCCATTGTCGTATCTGGTAGCGAATAGCAGGTACCAAGATAGATATAAGCAATGGATCTTTTATTAAATAAGAGATGGCAATTAAGAATGAAAGAGTTAATTTCGGCAATGAGCCGTCGTTCAGAACGGCCGTCTACTTGTCGTATAAATCAAGGTATTTCTACTTCTCTGACGGTATCAAAGCGCGGAGTTGGGTTGCGTTTTTCTCCAGTTTTTTGTCGAGTGATGTTGGTGTTGCTGGCTGGCTGGAGTGTTCAAGCGGCAGCGCGTGACTATTTTGATCCGGCCTTACTGGACTTTGGCTCAAATTCAGGGCAATCGGTGGACTTATCACAGTTTGAAACGGCTGGAGGTCAGGCACCGGGGACTTACCGTGTTGACATTTACATGAATGGCACTTTTTTTGACTCACGTGACATTATTTTCCAGCTTGGCAGTGGTGGCAATGGGGAGTTGGTTCCGGTACTTACCCCAGATTTGTTGGCAGCGGCGGGTGTTAATATCAGTGGTACACCGGCACTGAAAGTGTTGCCGATGGATAAGCCGATAGATGGCCCATTGAGTAAATTCATTCCTCAGGCGACGGCTCGTCTAAATTTTTCCCAGATGCGGTTGAATCTGGGTGTACCCCAAATAGCGATGAAACCTTCAACGGGTGAACAGGTTGATCCGAAGTTGTGGCAGGAGGGCATTCCGGCTTTTCTGTTGAACTATAACATCAATGGTAGTCAGAACCGACGTTCACAATTTGGCAATAAACAGACTGGGCAGAGTCTGTTCGGTAGTTTCAATTCTGGGTTGAATTTGGGAGCCTGGCGTCTTCGTAATACTGCCACCTATTCTTATAGTGCTCAGACTTATAATCGGTATGACTCATTTAATGATGCAGTGAAGAAAGCGACTCAGTCTCAGCAAAGATGGAATTTCCTGCAAACCTACTTGCAGCGGGATGTAGTAGCGTTACGTAGTGATCTGACGATAGGGGATACTTCGACGGGTAGTGTGGCTGGTCAGGTATTTGATGGTTTTCCTTATCGTGGTGTTGGGCTTGCTACCAGCGACCCGATGATGTCGGGCGGGCAGAGTTATTTTTCTCCAATTATCAGTGGGATAGCTAAATCCAATGCTCAAATCACCGTGACGCAGAACGGCAATGTGATTTACCAAACTAACGTGGCACCAGGTCCATTTCGTATCACGGATCTGGTGGGCAGCAGTACCAGTGGCGACTTGCAGGTCACAATAACTGAGGCGGATGGTACCCATCATGGATTCAGTCAGGCATATTCCAGTTTGCCCATTATGCTACGTCAAGGACGATTCAAGTATGAAGTAGCCGCCGGGCGCTATCATCAGAGTGGCAGATATAGCCGTGGAATACGTGAACCAGTATTTGGTATGGCTTCGCTTATTTACGGTCTGCCGGGCAACGTCACTTTATATGGCGGTGGTTTGGTAGCGCAATCTTATCAGTCTGCGGCACTGGGGGCAGGGCTATCCCTTGGTATGATGGGGGCGTTATCCACAGATGTCACGACCTCCCGAACCCGGTTGCAAAATACGACTGACACCCTGCGGGGAGAGTCTTACCGCGCAAAATATTCGAAAAATATGATGACGACCGGTACCACGGTGGATTTAACAGCCTACCGCTATTCTACCCGTAACTACCTGAGTTTCTCGGATGCCAACACCCAAGGCTACAGTTCTTGGGAGGGGCTCCCTCCTTGGATTTCTGAGCGACGTCGCAGTAGCTGGCAGATGAGCCTGAGTCAGTCGTTGCCCGGTAACTATTCTCTGTGGCTCAGTGGTCAACGGGATAACTACTGGGGCAGTTCTAAAACCAACACCACGTTGTCAATGGGATTGAGTGGTTCTTTTTCCAAAGTAAGTTGGGGGCTTAATTACAGTATTGATCGCACGCGCGGTAACGGCGACTGGCCTGAGAACCGGCAAGTATCATTGAACCTGAACGTTCCGCTGAGTTTGTTTGGCTCCTATGCGGTTCTAAATAATGCATATGCCAACTACAGTTTGTCCCATGATAGTACAGGACGTAGTAGTAACCAACTGGGCGTAGGCGGTTCAATATTGGATGACAATAGTTTGTCCTGGAACGTATCACAAAGCCAGGCTAATCAAGGTCAGGGAAACAGCGGGTCAGTGTCGATGGGATACAGAGACGCCTTTGGGCAGGCCAGCTTGGGGTACAACTACGATTCACAAGGCGGGCGTGGTGTGAACTACGGATTTAGTGGCGGGCTGTTAGCTCATCAACATGGTATCACCTTAGCATCACGTATTGGAGATGCTGCTGTATTAGTTCGGACCGCAGGGGTTGAAGGCATTCGTGTGATGAATTCCAGCCAGGTTACGACTAATCGCTGGGGGTATGCGGTTGTGCCGTATGCCCGGACGTACAACCGTAACAGTATCAGCCTGGACCCATCATCGTTGCCGGAAGGGGCGAGCATGATGCAGGGTAGTAAGAACGTATTCCCAACTCAAGGTGCCGTGGTGATGGTGGATTATCCCGTGCGTATCGGGCAGCAATTGATGATGAATCTAACCCACAATGGTAAACCCGTACCGTTTGGGGCCATGGCAATGCTGAAAGGGGATACAAACCAAGGTTTGGCGGCGATAGTGGGAGAGGGTGGACAAGTGTACCTGAGCGGTATGCCGTTAAATGGGGTATTGAAAGTGAAATGGGGCAATGCGCCAGACAGTCAGTGCGAGGTGGCATTTAACTTGGGTGAGCCGCCGATGAAGAAGGCGGATAAGAGCTGGAGTCCAATGAAGCAGCTGAACGAAACCTGTCGCTGAAATGGGGGAATAATAGTGACGATCTGTACGGGCGACCCGATACAGAGAACGATAGCCAGAAGAAAGTAAGCCCCTAGGATAATAGGTGATTTATCTAGGATGGGGAGAGGGTAACTAATGAAAATTTCTAACAGGACAACTGGGGAGTAATTTCCGGTTGAGCATCCAATGAATACCGATAAAACGCTTATGAACAGGATGAAATGGGATTTAGGGCGGATAGCGGTTCGTTGTCGCTGGTGGCCGATATGGGCAGGGGGAATCTGTTTGTCTATGGGTATCTTTTCTGCTCCTTTGGCGCTTGCGGGGGAAGCCGTTGGACAGTGGAGCGCCGAGAAGATTATTCAGGCTCTTGGGCCACCTCAGAGGGTACGGCCGATGGACAACACGATGATCCGCTATCCGGCAAATGGTACTGCTAACCTTGATGGGGTTTTTCCCATAATGAGGGATATAAAAGTAACAACTACGGCGACTCCTGGCGCAAAACTGAAAGACACCAAATTCAATATTAGAGCGGGGAATACACATTTTTTTATGACCCCAAAAGTTATTTCAGGTAAGTACGAATGTACAATCAATGCCCGCTTTAAAGACGGTCGCCCAGGGACAGCCTCGCATAAATATGAAGCGGAAGCTGCTGTGGGTAATAATTATGGTACTGAGGATTTCCTTAGGTCAGACTCTGAAGACATAGAAAATGCTGCACTAAGTGAGCTCCTTTTTGATATGTCTTGTAGTGGGACCGGATTTTCATGGGAGAGAGAACTTAGCAAGGACATTGAATTCGAGACTAGCCGTGACACACCAGTGGAATTTTTAATTAATGGCATGGATTTTGTAGGATGGGGGTCGACATCAGGCCTTCATAAAGATTTGAGTTCCAATAAGAGCCTTAGCGATCCTGCAACAATACTGGAGCTTCCAGTTTGTAGTCTCGCCTCAGCAAATTCAGGTAGTTGGCGGAGTGTTTTTCCCTTTGGCGAGGTTCGCCAGTCGTACGGACCATACCCGGCTACGATTTATAATGGAGATGGCTCCGAGAGGTTTGGTTTAAGGCTAATTATTGATTGCACTGTAAGCGATAAGAAAAATGCTACAGGCGGGAACGTTATTTTGACGTTGTCTACTCCGTATCCAGATGGCGACGGTATATCTGTGCCTGGTAAACCGCTGAGGGTAGAACTGAAACTACGAAGTATAGGTCAGTCGACGACTTTGGCATCAGGTATTGCAATCGGCAAGTCAATACCATTCAGCCGTGAGGCTAAAGATATTCTGAACTTTAGTGTGCAGAACCAGCCACAGACGACTAGATCCGCCAACGACTTTACTGTGGCTCTTATACAGACCGGGCCGATACAAGCTAAGGATTATGGTCCTTTTGAGACGTCTATGGACGTGACTTTGGTAGTGAAATAATCCCACTATGGAAGTTATTTTTACACAAATCATTAAATAGGGTGGGCAGATTAGCCTATAGGTATTTCATTTCAGATAAATCACAGTATTTCATTTCTCATGTGGTAACAGGTAGACCAGTTAGTCATCGGGGGAGAGTAAAATGACAATCAATGTTAATGATTCAATGCTGCTTCAGATAAGCGGCAGCCAGACCGATTTGCTTGGAAGTCAGACTATTACGGGTAAACAAAGTAATCATGGAAATTTTCGTCTGCCTGCCTGCTTGTCTCATTTGAATGATACACCGTTGTACATGGCGGTCGCGTATTGGGGATTATTGAAGGGGAGCGGATTTACCAAAAGTGAAATCAGCCAGGTGTTCCGAGTGACAGAACGCCGGGCAACAGATGTGATGAATTATATCTATAATGAGAGACGTGATGTGATTGCCTGTGAAAAAGTCTTCTTTCGTGAGAAGCAGGGAAGTCGCCGGCTGATGCTGATTGTTACGGCAGTCGTTGAACCTATACCCCAGAAGGGTCAGGCACCGGTAACGAAAACGGTGAAGTCGACGCGCTCCCGGACATCATCACAAGCTAATCACATACGCACTTGGTTTTTGCAGCGGGCTTGTGGTCCGTTTATCTCCTGAGTCGTATCACACATGTGGAAGAATGAGTTTTTATCGATTCTGTGTGTGATGCCTTATGGGATGCTGATAAGCCGGGTGGTACTGGTTATCGGTATTGTATTGCTGATTGCCTGTGGATTCTTATTGGGCAACAAAATTCGCTACTCGCTGTATCCCCGTATGCTGTTAGCGTATTGGTGCCGAACATGGATCTTGCCACTGTTGTTTATCGCTATCGGGTTAGTATTGATGTTTGGTGTGGGTGAAGAGGGTTGGTTAGACCGTATACTGGATGAGGTTAATTCAGCATTGATTGGTCTGTTCTTTGATAACCGGGATGACGTGCCACTAGTGCCGTCATTGCCGGTCGAGTCTTGTGGGTCGGCGGTGGATAGCGCTGTTAGCTGTTCGCCTGCTGATTTTCGCGGGCTATCCGGTTTAGTTTCTGTTACGGCTGACTCGCATCACATCCGGCATAATTCGGATTTTGCGCATAATATTCGCTAACTGAATACGGTCTTTGGTGGTCAGCCGGATAAAAGCGCAGTAAACACGACCATCTTTCTCTTCTGTATTCATACTTTGAATACTGGAATTGGCTGCATTAATGGCGGCTGTCAGATTTGCTAAAGCCCCCTGGTGGTTAAACATATCCACTTTTATTTCGGCGGTGAAATCGTTATTGATCTCTTTATCCCATTCAACGGCCATAAATTTTTCGGGTTCTTTCTGATAGCCGCGAATGTTACGGCAGGATTCATGGTGGATAACCAACCCTTTGCCGGGGCTGATATGGGCGATAATCGGGTCACCGGGGATGGGTCGGCAACATTTGGCAAACGTAATAAGCACACCGTCAGCGCCTTTGATGGGCAATTTACGTGCTCCGCTGTTATGGCTACGGGTGTTTGTGGTATTTTCCTGTTCGCTTAACAGGTTGCGGGCGACGACGATACTCATGGTATTGCCAAGCCCGATTTCAGCCAGTAGATCATCTATTGTTGAGAGTTTCATTCTCGTCAACTCTTTATTGATATTTTCCTGTGGAATATCAACCAGTTTTTTCCCATTACCTAACGCGTGATTTAACAGGCGGCGGCCCAGCCCAATGGAGTCTTCCCGCTTAAGGTTTTTCAGCAACTGACGGATTTTAGCGCGGGCTTTTGAACTGACGACAAAGTTCAGCCAGGCAGCATTTGGACGAGCGCCCGGCGCGGTGATAATTTCAACGGTTTGGCCGCTGGTCAGCGATTGAGACAATGGATATGGCTGACGATCCACTCGTGAACCCACGCAGGCGTGACCAATATCGGTGTGTACGGCATAAGCAAAGTCAACTGGGGTGGCACCGGCGGGTAATTCCACAATGCGCCCTTTCGGGGTAAAAACGTAAATCTCATCAGGAAACAGATCAGATTTAACGCTTTCGATAAATTCAAAAGAGCTGCCGGCACTTTGCTGTAGTTCCAGCAAACTTTGCATCCAGCGCTGAGCACGAACTTGCGCGGCTGTACCGGATTCACCTTGTTCTTTGTAAGCCCAGTGTGCTGCGACGCCCATTTCAGCCATTTGATCCATATCTTCGGTGCGGATCTGGACTTCAACAGGCACGCCGTGCGGGCCAATCAGGGATGTGTGCAAAGATTGATAGCCGTTGGCCTTGGGGATGGCAATGTAATCTTTTACTCTGCCCGGGCGGGGTTTATACAGGCTGTGCATCTGCCCCAAAACCCGATAGCAGATATCAACATTATTAACGATGACCCGAAATGCATAGATATCCATAATAGAATGGAAACGTTGCTCTTTGAGGTGCATTTTCCGGTAGATAGAATAGAGATGTTTTTCCCTGCCACTGACTTTGCACTCAATACTGGCTTCGGCCAGCCGGCCTGCAATTTCAGACAGAATTTTCTGGATCATCTCCTTACGGTTACCACGGGCCGCTTTTACCACCTCTTTGATAACCCGGTAGCGGTTAGGGTGAAGGGCCTCAAACCCTAATTCCTCTAACTCCGTTTTCAGATGATGAATCCCCAGACGGTGGGCTAAGGGGCTGTAGATCTCTAACGTTTCCCGGGCGATACGACGGCGTTTATCTGGACGTAACGCCCCGAGAGTACGCATATTATGGGTACGGTCTGCCAGTTTGATCAAAATGACGCGAATATCTTGCACCATCGCCATGATCATTTTGCGGAAGTTTTCTGCTTGTGCCTCTTTTTTATCGCGGAAATTCAGCTTATCAAGCTTGGAAACTCCCTCAACTAACCCAGCGACCACAGGGCCAAAAGGTTGTGCGATATCCTGAAAGGTGGCGGGTGTGTCTTCAATAACATCATGCAACAAAGCGGCCATCAGTGTCTCATGGTCGAGACGCATCTCGGCCAGAATACAGGCAACCGCGACAGGGTGCGTAATGTAGGGTTCACCACTGGTACGGGTTTGCCCTTCATGGGCATCCCGTGCAACAGAATAAGCCTGCTTGAGGAGTTCAATCTGACTCCCAGGCAGGTATTTTTGGATCAGCAGATTCAGGCTTTCGAACAGGTACAAGGCAGACCTACCGTAGATTAACGACGACTTTCTGCGATAGCGGAAACCGCCTGCATTTCTGCTGCTTCCTGCTCTTGTTGTTCCTGGCGCTCACGTACATCCAGGATTTTACCGTTAATCAGACCCTCTTCCACTTCACGCAGAGCGATAACGGTCACTTTATCGTTCTCTTCAGCAACCAGCGGGTCTTTACCGCCTGTTTGCAGTTGACGTGCTCGACGAGCAGCGACCAACACCAGGTCAAAACGGTTACCAATTTTTTCTACAGCGTCTTGAACAGTTACGCGTGCCATATGTGTGCGACTCCACAGGTAAAGAAATGACTGGGCATAATACTGAAATTGGGTTCAGTCTGCCAATAATTTGCTGATTAAAGCATCATGCCGTTGTGCCTGGCGTTCCCGATGCAGGCGTTCTGAACGGATAATGGTGTGCAGATCGGCCAATGCAGTATTGAAAGCATCATTAACGATTAAATAATCATACTCGTTATAGTGAACCATTTCTGCAACAGCCTGCTCCATGCGTTTTTCAATAATGTCTTCACTGTCCTGACCCCGACCGCGCAGACGGCGGCAAAGCTCTTCTTTTGACGGTGGCAGGATAAAAATACTGCGGGCAGAGGGCATTTTTTTGCGGATCTGCTGCGCGCCTTGCCAATCGATATCAAGAAAGACATCAACGCCACTGGCAAGGGTTTCTTCAATCACTTTCTGGGATGTGCCGTAATAATTACCGAAAACACGGGCGTGTTCCAGAAATTCGTGATTATCGATCATTTGGCAAAAGGCTTCTTCAGTGATAAAGAAATAGTGTTCACCATGATTTTCACCGGGACGCATTGCGCGCGTGGTATGGGAAACAGAAACCTGAGTATCGTACAAAGGTTGTGTTTTTAATAAAGCCTGAATCAGACTTGATTTACCCGCCCCGCTTGGCGCAGAGACAATATATAATGTGCCTTGGATCATGATGATATCTTGGTTGATTGGATAATAATGTATACCCTTCATCTTTCAGGTTGCTGCTTTTACCGCTGCGCTGCAACTTGAAATCTACTGGGTATAAATAAAAGCAGAATAAAATTCTTGTAACAGTATACACGTACCTGCTCATACGTGTCGCGTTACCGATGCATTTCCGTAGAAATTTTCTTGGGGAAGGATGGCTAATGGGTATTTTGTATCGCGGGGATTTGACTTTTTCAGTCGGCATTTATCTGTAATACGGAATTTGGTGGCTTATTTTTCGTAAATAATCAGGGTCATTGGCTTCCGTTCCAGCTCCATCATATCTCCTTACACATAGGACCGCTTTATTGGCTGCAAATAGTGCTTCCGCACAGTTCGGGCGATTCAGTGTGGAGTGAGTGACTGTTTCTGTGACCATAAACGTTCTTCTACGTTATTGATGTGCAAATATTTAATGCAGCCTGTGCATTTAATTATTAATTGCGAAAAAATGAATAAAAAAAGGGGCCGGGGTTAGAAGTGTGCTTTTTTTATTCGTCATTCTATTTTAATCAGAAAAAACAGGTAAAAACTTTAATCATCAAAGGTAAAAAACCGTGATTGAGGATTTTTTAAAGCGGATAAAAGATTCGATGTTATACTGATATTGGAAGAGAAAACATCAGGAAAAACGGATTTTAGATTGATTAATAAGGTGATAAGGTTAACCAAATAACAAAAACATGGGATTATATTAAAACATTTAACAAGGTTAACCGTATAGCGAAGAAAGAACAATTGTATTTAACAGTATTGAAAAAGAGGCTTTTATTTTAATATTATTGGTATCTCTTTTACCTTTTCTGGCTTTAAACCTTAAAGATCAAATAGATGAAAAGTAAAAGCGAAAAAATCCGAATGTCAATTTAATGGAAATGGGAAAGTTTAAATACGAGGCAGGAAACGGGGAAAATGATGAGATTTACAAAAACTGATCAATGAAAAACCTTCATCTTTTGCGCCCGCAAGTTTCTTTTTATAGGTGATTAATTCAGCTTTTACTGTAGGCATAATTAACCGTAGAAAGTCGATGTAACAACTGCAATTAATTATGCTGATATTTAAGATTAATAAAAGACAGAGTGAATTATAATTAAGTGTTATATCACTATTCATTGGATATTCAACCGGGAATTGCTTCCCGATTGTCTTGTTAAAGATTTATATTTGTTACTACCGCTACATCCCGGATAAATGATATCCATCGGTCAGGGCTTCACCTTCTCTTGGGTAGCAAGGATGGCAGGGTCGTTAAAAAACTCACCATTGGGCTGTTTGCTAACGTTATCTGGTGGACTCCAGAAAGCAACATTATGAATCCAGATTTGTTTGTCTTGCATTTCAATTGACGGAACTGGATTTTCCCAAGTTTTTTCGAATCGGACTTTCTCGTTAGGTTGTCGTTCCCATGAAAACCCTGTTCCGTTGCATCGTACAGAATAAACCAGGTCAGTCAGATAAGATTCCATGACTTTGGTGTCCCCTTTGAAGGACGCATAATCTTGATTTTCAACGACTGCATCCGTACTAAGGGTTAGCGTAGCCTGTCCCCCGCTCCCATCTTTACGTTTGGTACTCATCTTACAAGTGTATTTACCTGTGACCACGTGCGGGACTATGAAGATGTTATGTTTCGCTTTGACCCAGAATATGACGTCTTTTAACTGATTAGGTTTGCCCGTTTGTGGAAAACTTTTCTCTACTACTGACGGTAATACACCGAGCAAATTACTAGTACCTACGGGTGGATAACGAACCGGCTTACCGTTGTTGTCTTTTCCATGAACTACCGGATGCCCAAGGGCTTTGATGGCATGAGTGGAATTCCAGTTCATCCAGTCGTCTGCAAACGCTGAGGTGGAAAAAAGCGCACTTACCGACAAACAGACACCACCCGCCGATATTAGCCAGCGGCGGTAGTAAGTTGTCATTTGGCCGAAATTTTGCTTCATTTTGTTGATGAGAGTGTTATCTGCATACATTGGATACTCCAATGGGGAGTTATTCCCCAGTTGCCAGGTTAGAAATTTTCATTTGTTGCTGTAATCCCGTCCTGGTTAAATTACATCTACCTTTCAGGGATTCCTCTTTTCCGGTTAGTTAGATAGCGTGTTGGTCATCATTACGCGTTACCCGTTTTAACGACAGGTTTCATTGGGTTGCTTCATTGGACTCCAGCTCTGCCTGTTGGAGGTGTTGCCAAAAGTTAAACAACACCTTGTATTGACTGTCCGATGTTTTTTCCCTTTTCACCTTTAATAGCCCGTTTGACGGTATACCGTTCAGGTATATTTGCCACTGGCATATTTTTTGGGTCTACACATAAACAAACAATGCAATGGATGTGAGCTAATCATATTCACTATGCACTATGCACTTTAGTATCCCAAGCTACTATTTGACCATTCGCTCGTAAGGCCATAAATGTTTTTCCGGCAGAATCTAAGCTGACGATATCCTGCAATTTGGCAATTTCAGGTGGGATGAGGCCACCTGAATCTGGATCACCCCAAGCGACTATGCTGCGATCTGCTCGTAGGGCCGCGAATGCAGATATTGTTGCTTCAATGGCGATGATATCCTGTAATTTGGCAATTTCGGATGGGACTTGGCCGCCGGAATCCGGATTTCCCCACGCTACTACGCTACGATCTGCCCGCAGAGCTGAAAATGAGGATACTGATGAATTCAGACTGACGATATCTTGCAATTTGGCAATTTCAGGTGGGAGTAGACCGCCTGATTTTTCATCGCCCCATGCGACCACACTATGGTTTGCCCGCAGAACAGCAAATGAATTTCCCGTTGTACTCCAACTGACAATATCCTGTAATTTGGCAATTTCAGGTGGGAGTAGGCCACCTGCATCTGGATTTCCCCAGGCTACCAGACTGCGGTCAGCTCTCTGTGCTAAGAAAGACATACCTGTTGAACTCAGCTTGACAATATCCTGCAATTTAGCGATTTCAGGTGGAAGCTGTTCTTTTTCTTGACCTTGATTCCCCCAAGTGACCACGCTGTGGTTTGCCCGTAGGGCTGCGAAAGCAAGGCTTGTTGTACTCAGACTGACAATATCTTGTAATTTGGCGATCTCAGGTGGTAACTTGCCACCAGCATCAGAATATCCCCAAGCGACTAGGCTGCGATCTGCCCGTAGGGCTGAGAAAGCAAAATTTGTTGCACTTATGCTGATGATATCTTTCAATTTGGCAATTTCTGGTGGGATTTGTCCGCCCCAACCGTGAGTCCCCCAAGCCACTACGCTGCGATCTGCCCTTAGGGCGGTGACAGCAGTACTTGCTAAACTCAGGCTGACAATATCCTTTAATGCGGCAATTTCTGGCGGAATTAGGCCACCATATTCCCGATCCCCCCAAGCGACTACGCTACGATTCGCCCGTAGTGCCACGAAAGCCATACCTGTTGCATGCAGGCTGACGATATCCTTTAGTGTGGCGATTTCTGGTGGAACCAAGCCGCCATAAAGCTCATCCCCCCAAGCGATCACACTGCCATTTTGTAATAGCAGAGCGGTCGCTCCACCATTAGATACAATGGAGGTATTGCTACTAGAAGTATTATTTCTTCTTTCAGATGCCCGATATTGATTTATAAAACTATTATTGTGACTCATATCTGGGGAGAAATTGTCATTTTGATTCATATTACTCTCCTAATAAGGTTATATCGGATTTACCTTTACCCACAGGGAGTCTATGCCATAAAACTTATCCCTTGCGGTGTAAGATGACTTTTTATTGCTATGAAGACATAAATAAGAATAGCAATCTTTTTTTTAAAAGGATAATAGAAAAAAGTTATCAGTTGATAACTTCAGGTTAACACTGAATCTGATTGTTGGTAGTGGTTCTTAGATTATTTTCCACAAATAAATTAAAAGAGTGATAATAATTAGGTTTGAACGGAAGAATTTAGAGCGAATATACATCTTTATGACTATTATTACGTGAATGAGTAACCTAATTTACTAGTAATTAATTGTAAAGTAGGAAATAAGGAATTGTTAAGTTTTTATCGTAATGCCAATTCTATGTGGTTTATAAAAATTCAGTTATTTTTGGTTTTTTATAGGATTTATGTTCCAAACTATTTCGTAAAGTTATTGTCTTTTTATATTCCGCAGAAAGTTGATGTTGGTAATAATTGATGTCAGGTACGCTAATATTTGGAGTGAATATTCGATAGGCTGAGTTATTATATTTGGTTCAACCATTGGTTAATGGTTCACAATAACGAAATAATACTTAATAGATTGATTAACTGCTTGGATTAAGTTGTTTTGAAGCCAAAATGCAGTTCACAATTGCAAGCTTTGGCGTAGTTCAATAGTGTTTTAAGTGTTGGGTTTCCATTTCCTTTTTCAAGTCTGGAAATATTCGCTTCTTTCGTTCATAAGCGAGATCAAGATCCTGTTTAGGTGTCTTCTAGGCTTTTCTTAATAAACACATGAAGGACAATGATATTTGAATCTCGCAAATAGCAAAACAATCTGCGTCCAATACCTTCTTGCGCTTTGGCTCGAATCTCGAATAGACCTTTTCCCAGTGATGTAGTCTGTGGTTCTCCAAGATTAGCGCCATGTTCTTCAATGAGTTCAAGCAGTTTTAGCATGCGAGCCTGAATCTTAGGTGGCATATTGAGGATCGTATCCTCGACACCATCATAGAGTTCAATGCTCTAGTGCATATTCAATATTGACCCTTAAACTTATCGTATATGATAAGTTTAAGGGTCAAACCTCTGTTTTCGATGAAAACCGACGGGAGATGATCGTTGATGGCCGCCCTGAACCAAATATTAATACATCAGATTTTCACCATAATATCCGCTCTGGGCAGTGTATAAAAAAGTCTGTTACTTTGGGATTGCAGATAGTTATTCTTCGAACCGCTTCGCAAAGTTATTATCTCTGCCTTGGACTGAATCTCTTTATCCTCTATCTTGCCGTTATTGCATGGATAGCCAGGGAGCACGGATGCTTAATTTATTGATATTGATTCTGTTCATTGTTTTCAGTTTACCGATATTCGCGGCTGAGACGCTGAATACAGAGAAAAATTGTCCCGAATGGCCGCAGAGCAAATTACAACGTGAAACAAAGAGTCTGATGCAACAGATGGCTCAATGGGATCAACTCTATCGTCAGAAAGGGATCAGCGAGATCGATGATGAAGTTTATGATCAATTAATGGCGGAGCTAATTCATTGGCAGCTCTGCCTGAAACAAACACCTAATTCAGATTTTCCTGTGGAAGTTTTTCCCGATAATAAGCTTGTTCATCCGGTTGCTCATACCGGATTAAGCAAATTGAAAGACGAACGGAAAATTAACCGATGGTTGTACGGTAGGCTGCCTGTTTGGTTACAGCCAAAGATTGATGGTGTGGCGGTAACACTGGTTTATCAGAACGGGAAATTAGTTTCATTAATTAGCCGGGGTAATGGTTCCGCAGGCGTAGACTGGACAGCGAAAAGCCGACATATTCCCGATATTCCGCAGAATATAGAAAATGCTTCGCCTGATCTGGTGTTGCAAGGCGAGCTTTTTCTGCATAAAGAGGGGCATAGACAGCAATTATCCGGTAGTGATGGCGCTCGTAATCGTGTTGCGGGTTTGATGATGCGAAAAGATCATTCGCCAGAATTAAAGCAAGTCGGAGTGTTTATCTGGAGCTGGCCGGATGGCCCTGTAGATATGGAAGGTAAATTGCAGAAACTGGCGAATATGGGCTTTCCATTAGCGCTTCGCTACAGTCATAAAATAGAGACACTAGAACAGGTGCAGAAACTGCGGATGCACTATTTTGAACAACCTATGCCTTTTGCCACAGATGGCATCGTGCTGAAACAAGAAATTGAACCTAAAGGAAATCAGTGGCGGTCTGGATCTAACAGTTGGGCTGTGGCATGGAAGCACCCTTTACGCCATCAGGTTACACAAGTCAGGGAAGTTAATTTTACCATTGGCAGAACCGGCAAAATCTCAGTAGTGCTTGGGCTGGATAAGGTGAAACTGGATGACCGACAAGTCAGCCGAGTCAATATTGGTTCAGTCCGTCGTTGGCGACAGTTGGATGTGTTACCGGGGGATCAGGTGACGCTTACACTGGCAGGTCATGGCATCCCGAAATTGGATCAGTTGGTGTGGCGGATTAAAGAGCGGCAGGATATTCAGCCGCCAGATAAGCAGCGTTATCATTCACTAAGTTGCCTGACGTTAACGGCAGGTTGTGAACAACAGTTTAATGCTCGACTTAAATGGCTTGGTGAAAATTTGCAAATGACAGGTGTCAGTAGCGGTAGTTGGGCAATGTTGACCGAACAGAAGTTAGTCACTGATTTAACCGGTTGGTTAACGCTTTCAGCTCAACAAATTGCGGCCTTACCGGGAATCGGAGATAAACGGGCACAGGCTATTTATTCACAATTCAGCAAGGCAAAAAATCAGCCTTTTTCCTATTGGATGAAAGGCATTGGGGTACCTTATATGGATAAGCTGTCTGACAATGTTTATCACTGGCAGCAACTGGAACAGAAATTAACCGCCGCACAGTTAAAGCAACAGCTCACTGTCGGGCAATTGAAAAAGTTGACTGATTTTGTCAGTGACACACAGATTAAAGCGATTGCAGAGAAACTGTTAGTGGCAGGGATAACGGGTTTTGACCGGGAAAACGGGGTCGTGGTTAACCCCGTTGGTATGGTTCAGTGATCGGAGTGCTCATAATTAAAGACAGGTAATCCAAGGCGGTAGCGAATAGCGACCAATCTTGCTGTCAGACCTACGATCAGGGTAATCAGTACAATGCCGTTTTGCGGTAACGGCGTGTGCTGTAAGCCAATATATAACCAAGCGGAGGTAAAAGAGACACCGGCATAAATCTCTTTCTGGAAAACCAACGGAATGGTGTTACACAACATATCGCGTAACACGCCCCCGAAAACACCGGTGATAACCGCAGCAATGGAAGCAATGATTGGGCCGTAGTTCATATCTAGTGCAATCTGCGCACCGATAATGGAGAAAACAATCAAGCCAATGGCATCGAGGATAAGAAACAGACGACGTAAATGCTTCATCATGGGAGCAACCCAAGTGGTGATTACGGCGGCACCGGCAACGGTGACGATATATTCAGGGTGTTTAACCCAACCGAGGGGATAATGCCCTAGTAGTATATCCCGAACGGAGCCGCCGCCAATCGCCGTTACGGAAGCAATAATAATCACGCCGAACATGTCCATTTTACGGCGGCCCGCGGCTAAAGCGCCGGTCATCGCTTCAGCGGTAATTCCAATGATATAAAGAACACTTAGTAACATAGATAATGAAATGTGCGCAGCATAAAAAAGTAAGAGTAATGTCGAAGTGGTAAAGTCTCGACTGAAATTTTTTAGTTCCATCCATTTCGGATTAATATTATTTATCCGAAAAAACCTGATATAAGGATAATAAAATGGCCTTTCAGGAACGACAAATCACGTTTGATAATCGCAGCCACCAGCTTACCAATATTAATGTCTGGACACCAGACAGCCAGTGGCTAGCTTATGATGTTCGTCCTTATGGTGCTTCTTTTACCGGTTTAACGATAGAAAAAATTCATGTACAGAGTGGAAAAACAGAAATTATCTATCAGGCTAAAGAGGGGGCTCATGTTGGCGTGGTGACAGTCAGCCCAACAGAACCTGTCCGATATGCGTTTATTCATGGGCCAGAATTCCCAGATGAGCAATGGCATTATGACTTTCATCACCGTCGGGGGGTAATTGTCAGTGAGGATTCTCTGGGAAAAGCAGTTACGCTGGATGCCATGGATATTACCGTCCCTTATACCCCGGGAGCGTTGCGCGGAGGTAGTCATGTTCATGTATTTAGTCCGGATGGTAGCCGTCTGAGTTTTACTTATAACGACCATGTTATGCATGAGCTTGATCCAGCGCTTGATTTGCGCAATATCGCTGTTGCTGTGCCCCTCAAACCAGTTGAACCACCTAAACACCATCCTCGTGAACATGATGGTAGCTATTTCTCCGTTGTCGTCAGTAGTACAACGCTTCAACCGGAGCCGGGCAGTGATGATATTAACCGCGCCTATGAAGAGTGTTGGGTAGGTCAAGCAGGATATCGTAAAGCGGATGGTCATTGGCAGCGTTGGGCATTGGCATTTATTGGCGATACTATTTCTGCAACAGGGGAAAAAGTACCGGAAGTCTATATTGTTGATTTACCCGAACAGGATGCTGAGTATTCAATAGCAGGGGAAAAACCACTGGCAGGTACGGAAACGACATTACCTGCACCGCCTGCTAATATCATGCAGCGTCGTCTGACATTTACCAACTATAAGCGTTGGCCGGGGGTAGTCAATAATCCACGTCATTGGCTACGTGTTTCACCGGATGGTGAGCAGATTGGTTTTCTGATGAGGGATGATGATGGTATTGTGCAACTGTGGACAATATCGCCAAATGGTGGAGAACCGCGTCAGATAACCCAGAGTTATTGTGGCATTCAATCTGCTTTTAGTTGGGAAAGTAGCGGTCAGTTTGTTGCTTTTATTTGTGATAACAGCGTGATGCTATGCAATGTACAAAATGGTCAAATGCAGCGTTTAACAAGACGTACAGAAAAAGCGCCTGCGGCGGAAGCGGTGGTGATTTCACCGGATAGCCATCATGTTGTATTTATGCGTGAAATCGATGGTGATATGCAAATTTTCTTGGTAGAAACCGGGATAAAATAAATACATTTGCTACCAGTTGGTTATCCACTGGTGGCAATAAATAAACCGGAACGGATTATCAATTAATTGGTTTTGGTTTGACGTTGTGCTTTTTCTATTTTTTCAATTCGCTTTTTTGGTGAACTTGCTGATTGATCTTCGTCAGATTTTATATAGTCATAAGGTAATAAGATAGTATCTAATAGCGCAGAAAAAGGCAGATCAACCGCGAGTAATGGTTTCATTACCCAACCCGTATCTTTGTCTTTTAACATTTCAATGTTAGCTTTAGCGCCGGGGTAATAACCGCAGCTAGGCCCTGAATGTGTCATGATGCTGGTACACCCGCTGATTAACAACCATCCTGATGTGACGCAAAATAGAATTAATTTACTACTCTTCATCGGTTTTATCGATCTCGTATGGCTAATTCGCTGAAATAGTTCGCCCTTGTGTGAGCTTGTTGAGTGATCTTTATTTCCCAAAATCCCTTAACGAAGAGCTTTGACATCAATCACTATAATCACGTCCCGCAACATTGACCATAGTACTGATACCAAAAAGTCGTAAATTTTTTATGTAACAGGATTTTTTTCTGTTTTCTAATTAATAAAAAATAATGTGAGTTATCATGATAATTCGAATAGTTTATAAATTAAGTAATTTTTAAGGCTAAAACGATTTGGCTTTTGTCTGTCAATGATAACGTTCTGAAGAGTGTTGTGCTCCTTTGGGGAGGATAAATCCTTATAATTTGTGGGATGAACCACATAACGGCTATTTAATTTCTGGCAGAATCAATGAGTAAACAGAACTAATCTCCCGGTTTTTTAACTGTTGGTAAAGGAAGCGGGTTATGAGTGATATTGCTCTTACAGTGAGTATGTTGGCATTAGCTGCTGCATTTGGATTGTGGATTGGAAACTGGAAAATATATGGAGTTGGATTAGGTATTGGTGGTGTGCTGTTTGGTGGCATTATCGTTGGTCATTTTGCTCAAACTTATAAACTGATATTGAGCAGTGATATGCTGCATTTTATTCAGGAATTCGGTTTGATGCTGTTTGTTTACACCATTGGTATCCAAGTAGGGCCGGGTTTTTTCTCTTCATTACGACGATCGGGATTGAAACTGAATGGCTTGGCGATATTAATCGTGATTATCGGTGGGTTGGTAACTGCGATTATTCATAAACTGTTTAATGTTCCTTTGCCGATTATTCTGGGTATTTTCTCTGGTGCGGTGACGAATACTCCCTCTCTCGGCGCCGGTCAACAAATTCTGACGGATCTTGGTTCAGATTCTGTGCTTGTCAGCCAAATGGGCATGGGATATGCAATGGCATACCCAATGGGGATTTGCGGTATTTTACTGGTGATGTGGTTGGTACGGCTATTTTTCAAAGTGAATATTGAACGTGAAGCTAAAGAATTTGATAGCCAAAATGGTCATAGTCGCGAAATTTTGCAAACCATGAATATTGCAGTTCGTAACCCAAACTTGAATGGGTTATGTATGCAGGATATTCCCCTGCTTAACCGTGATAATGTGGTTTGTTCTCGCTTGAAACGTGACGATTTGCTTATGGTGCCTTCACCCACCACAGTGATTCAGAGTGGCGATCTCCTGTATTTGGTGGGTCATCGAGAAGATTTGGATAAAGTTAGGTTGGTGTTGGGTGAGGAAGTGGATATTTCTCTGTCCACATCAAGTAATACGTTGCAATCTGCCAAAGTGGTTGTGACTAATGACGCGGTGTTGAGTAAACGGATACGTGAACTGAATCTTAAGCAAAAATATGATGTGGTTGTTACCCGATTAAACCGTGCGGGGGTTGAACTGGTTGCCAGTAATAATGCTAGCTTACAGTTTGGTGATATTTTAAATATTGTTGGTCGCCCTGAATCTATTGAAGCGGTGGCTTCTCTGTTAGGCAATGCAAAACATAAACTCCAGCAAGTACAGATGTTGCCTGTATTTATTGGGATTGGTCTTGGGGTATTACTGGGATCAATTCCGTTGTTTATTCCGGGTTTCCCCGTTGCTTTGCGCCTTGGACTAGCAGGTGGGCCATTGGTGATCGCTTTGATTTTGGGGCGAATAGGGACCATTGGTAAGTTATATTGGTTCATGCCTCCCAGTGCTAATCTTGCATTACGTGAATTGGGTATTGTGATGTTTCTTGCTGTTGTTGGGCTGAAATCTGGTGGTGACTTTGTTAGCACTCTTATATATGGGGATGGTCTGGTTTGGGTAGGTTATGGTGTTTTAATTACGATTATTCCGTTACTCACAGTCGGTATTTTGGCCCGTATAGTCGCTAAAATGAATTATCTTAGCTTATGTGGGGTACTTGCCGGGTCAATGACTGATCCCCCCGCGTTAGCTTTTGCTAATGCTATTCACAGTACTAATGGAGCGGTTGCGCTTTCCTATGCGACAGTTTATCCGCTGGCAATGTTTTTGAGAATTATATCGCCACAATTATTGGCGGTGCTTTTTTGGGCTTTATAGAAATATGTGTATCTCATATGTTAGCTGCTTTTATTATCGTCATAAAGGGGAGAACATTTTTATTCAGGGACCAGTAAACGCATAAAAACCCGCCTATTCGAGGCATTGGATTTAAAAATTTCTGATTGAATAGAGGCTGCTTAAGGAGAGTAGGCAAACAAGGAGTGTTTCTTTCTCTTCTTTATGCATAAAGCATTCTACAAATTCTGAAAATAATCATGTAAAGTCCTCGTTGTCATTTAGCTCCTGCATTTCCGAGCAGGAGCTTTTTTACTATTTATTTTATTTACTATTTATTATTTTATTTACTATTGATTTCAGGCTGCTTGCTGATGTGCCTGCTCAATTTCTTCTGCCAGAATCGCAATCCCTTTTGCAATACTTTCTGGATCAGGAACATAATTCATACGCATGCATTCATGAGCATGCGGCCAGTCTTGCTCCAGTCCGGGGAAGAAATAGTGACCTGGAACCATTAACACACCACGTTTTTTCAGTCTTTGATAAAGCGTTTCTGTAGTTATTGGCAGGTTTTTAAACCACAGCCACAGAAAAATGGCGCCTTCTGGTTTATGGATAAGGCAAAGTTCTGCTGGCAGATAACGACGGATAATCTGAATCACGTCCTGAACCCGTTGTTGATAGAACGGGCGGATAACGTCCTGTGACAAACGAAGTAGGTCATTGCGGCGGATCATTTCTAATGCCATTGCGGGGCCCACACCGCCCGGCGCAAGGCTGATGATGCCATTCATATTACTGACGGCATCGATGATTTTATCGTTAGCGATAATGATTCCGCAGCGTGAACCGGGCAGCCCTAATTTGGATAGACTCATGCACAGAATAGTATTGGGATTCCACAATGGTGTAGCTTCGCTGAAAATAATACTTGGGAATGGCACGCCATAAGCATTATCAATGAGTAATGGAATTTGGTGTTGTTGAGCCAGACAATCTAGCCGTTGTAACTCTTCATCAGTGATAACGTTACCCGTTGGGTTGGTTGGGCGAGAAACACAGATCAGGCCAATATCTTCGGTAATATTGAGATGGTCAAAATCAACATGATATTTGAATTGGCCTTCTGGCAATAATTCAATATTGGGTTTATTGGCAATAAATAAGCCTTCATCCAGCCCTGAGTCAGAATAACCAATATATTCCGGTGCTAGTGGAAACAGCACTTTGCGGACAGAACCATCTTCTCCGCGTCCAGCTAGCAGGTTAAATAGATAAAAGAATGCACTTTGGCTGCCATTGGTCAGGGCAATATTTTGTGTACCAATCTCCCAACCCAATTTTTCGCGCAACATCTCTGCCAATGCTTGAATCAATGTGTCCTTTCCTTGAGGTCCATCATAGTTGCATAGCGTATCCGTGAGTTGACCGTTTGCGGCCATTTCTGTCAGTAGTTGCTGAAAATAGTCATCCATTTCCGGGATATGTGCCGGGTTGCCACCGCCTAGCATAATTGCACCAGGCGTCCTCAACCCTTGATTAAGGTCATTCATCAGGCGAGTTATGCCTGCATCTTGTGTGAATTTGTTACCAAATTGAGAAAAAATCATAGCCACGTTCGTTGTTGGAGTGTTGTTTGGATTTAAGAGACATAACACCATACTCCGCGCACTATTAGGGTGCAATCTGGAAAATTATGACTATTGGTTATTTAATATTGCGTTTAATTTAGCATTTAAAATAAAGAACTAAATGTTTGGTTAACATCCAGCTTTATTATTCATATTAATCTTAAGTGCGATAGTAATTCACTGAATTTATTTTCTACATAAACAGTTTATTATATGGTCATTGACCAAACCGGTAGCTTGCATAAATGCATAGCAAGTGGTGCTGCCGATAAATTTGAACCCTCTTTTTTTGAGTGCTTGTGATAACTCATCTGAAAGATCTGTTTTTACCGGCATCTCTGTAGAGGTTTCCCAATGATTAATAATGGGTTTGTTATCAACAAAACGCCAGATAAAGGCGCTAAATTCCTCACCCTGTTGTTGCATTTTAAGATATGCCCGCGCATTGTTGATAATGGCGTTAATTTTGGCGCGATTGCGGACAATAGCGGGATCAAGCATCAGCCGTTCTACATCATTTTCATCCATGACGGCAATTTTTGCCGGGTCAAACTGATGAAAACATTGGCGATAGCCTTCACGTTTTTTCAGAATAGTCAGCCATGACAGCCCAGATTGTTGTCCTTCCAGACAAATCATTTCAAACAGCTTTTGGCTATCTTTTAGAGGTTTCCCCCATTCATTGTCATGGTAAGCCAAATATTCAGGATCAGAGGTCACCCAATGACAGCGTGTTAATTCCATGATGATTATTCCCGATGTTGATGGTTAATAATTGACAGTACCTTAACTGTATAGATATACAAGTAAAATAACCAAATTGAGATTTTTTTATTTCAAGGCGAAATTAAGAGCGAATTCAGTGCTGTATATCTTAAGGTCAAAGGGTATACTGACCCACTTCCTTTCAAATTCATATGTATCGCGTGCGGATCCAACATGCAAAAGTTTGATACCAAGACCTTTCAGGGGCTGATCCTGACATTACAGGATTATTGGGCACGCCAGGGCTGTACCATTGTCCAACCACTGGACATGGAAGTCGGTGCTGGTACTTCTCATCCAATAACTTGTCTGCGAGCACTTGGCCCAGAGCCCATTGCTGCCGCTTATGTGCAACCTTCCCGTCGTCCGACCGATGGTCGTTATGGTGAAAACCCTAACCGTTTACAACATTACTATCAGTTTCAGGTCATTATTAAACCATCCCCAGACAATATTCAGGAATTATATCTGGATTCTCTGAAGGAGCTAGGGTTAGACCCAACGGTTCATGACATCCGTTTTGTTGAAGATAACTGGGAAAACCCAACGTTAGGCGCTTGGGGATTGGGTTGGGAAGTGTGGCTTAACGGCATGGAAGTGACTCAGTTCACTTACTTCCAGCAGGTAGGTGGTATTGAGTGTAAACCAGTCACTGGTGAAATTACTTATGGTCTTGAGCGTCTGGCAATGTATATCCAAGGCGTGGACAGTGTTTATGATCTGGTTTGGTGCGATGGCCCACTGGGCAAAACCACTTATGGCGATATTTATCATCAAAATGAAGTGGAACAATCCACTTATAATTTTGAACATGCAGATGTCAATTTCCTGTTTACCTGTTTCGAACAATATGAAAAAGAGGCTCAGGACCTGCTGGCGCTGGAAACACCGCTGCCGCTGCCAGCTTATGAACGTATTCTCAAAGCGGGTCATACATTCAACTTGCTAGATGCCCGTAAAGCTATCTCGGTGACTGAACGCCAGCGTTATATCCTGCGTATTCGCACCCTGACCAAAGCTGTTGCCGAAGCTTACTATGCCTCCCGCGAGGCGTTAGGCTTCCCTATGTGTAAAAAGAATCAGAACTAAGAGGCTGTCATGACTCAACAGACTTTCCTGGTGGAAATCGGCACCGAAGAGTTGCCGCCGAAGGCTCTTCGTTCACTGGCTGAAGCATTTGCTGCTAATTTTGCGACGGAGTTGGATAACGCGAATTTAGCGTATGGTGAAGTGAGTTGGTTTGCAACGCCGCGCCGTCTGGCACTGAAAGTTGCTAATTTGGATGAGGCGCAAGCTGATCGTGAAGTAGAAAAACGCGGTCCAGCGATTGCTCAGGCATTTGATGCTGAGGGTAAACCGACAAAAGCGGCTGAGGGTTGGGCTCGCGGTTGTGGTATTACGGCTGCTCAGGCTGAACGTTTAGTGACGGATAAAGGCGAATGGCTATTGTATCGCGCTCTGGTTAAAGGCCGTAGTGTCAAAGAGTTGCTGGCAGCTATGGTCAACAATGCACTAAATAAGTTGCCGATTCCTAAACTGATGCGTTGGAGCGATAAAGAGACTCAGTTTGTTCGCCCAGTTCATACCGTTACCATGTTGTTTGGTGATGAACTGATTGAAGGCGAAATTCTGGGCATTAAATCTGCACGTATCATCCGTGGTCACCGTTTTATGGGTGAATCTGAGTTTACGATTGATAACGCGGAACAATATCCAGCGATTTTGCAGCAACGCAGTAAAGTGCTTGCAGATTATACAACCCGTAAGGCACTCATTAAGCAAGATGTAGAACAGGCCGCGATTAAGTTGGGCGGCATTGCTGATATCAGTGACAGTCTGCTGGAAGAAGTGACTTCATTGGTTGAATGGCCGGTTGTGCTGACGGCGAAATTTGAAGAGAAATTCCTTGAAGTGCCAGCCGAAGCATTGGTTTACACCATGAAAGGTGACCAGAAATACTTCCCGGTTTATGACAATGCCGGCAAGTTGATGGCGAACTTTATCTTTGTTGCCAACATTGAATCTTCTGATCCACAGCAAATCATTTCTGGTAACGAAAAAGTGGTTCGCCCGCGTCTGGCTGATGCGGAGTTCTTCTTTAAGACGGATCGTAAACAGCGTCTGGAAGATAATCTACCTCGTCTGGAGACGGTTTTGTTCCAGAAACAACTTGGTACTTTGCGTGATAAAACCGATCGTATTCAGGCGTTGGCTGGTTGGATTGCAGAGAAGATCGGCTCTGATGTGAATCATGCTACCCGTGCTGGTTTGTTGTCTAAATGTGATTTGATGACCAACATGGTATTTGAGTTCACTGATACGCAAGGTGTGATGGGAATGCATTACGCCCGTCATGACGGTGAAGCAGAGGATGTTGCTCTGGCATTGAATGAGCAGTATCAACCGCGTTTTGCCGGTGATGAGTTGCCGTCTACCGGTATATCTTGTGCATTAGCGATTGCTGACAAAATGGATACTCAGGCGGGTATTTTTGGTATTGGTCAGCATCCGAAAGGCGATAAAGATCCATTTGCGTTGCGTCGTGCTGCGTTGGGTGCTCTGCGTATTATCGTTGAGAAAAAATTGCCACTGGATTTGCAGACACTGACAGAAGAAGCGGTTCTCCTGTATGGCGACAAGCTGACCAATGCCAAGGTTACGGATGACGTGGTTGAATTTATGCTTGGCCGTTTCCGCGCCTGGTATCAGGAGCAGGGCTACAGCATTGATACCATTCAGGCGGTATTGGCGCGTCGTCCAACGCAACCGGCTGATTTCGATGCCCGTGTTAAAGCGGTGACTTACTTCCGTACATTGGATGAAGCGACAGCGCTGGCAGCCGCGAATAAGCGCGTTTCTAACATTCTGGCGAAGTCTGAAGAGACACTGAATGAGAAAGTGAGTGCTTCTGTGCTGAAAGCGCCGGAAGAGGTGAAACTGGCAACGTATCTGGTGGTTTTACAGGATAAGCTGGCGCCTTTATTTGCTGAAGGACGCTATCAGGAGGCGTTAGTTGAATTGGCATCTCTGCGTGAAGTTGTTGATGCTTTCTTTGACAATGTGATGGTGATGGATGAAGACCAGCAGGTGCGCGTGAACCGCTTAACTCTGTTAAGTGAGTTGCGTGATCTGTTCCTGAGAGTTGCTGATATTTCGTTACTGCAATAATGATCTGAAATAGCCAGTTCCGGCTGTTGTGGAATGCAATGGTTGGAATCTAATATCCCTTACATTGACTTTGTGGCTCAGTTGAGCCACGCTTTACTTTTAAAGGAAAAAGCATTGCCGTTTGAAATGCGAGTGCCTAATAAATTAACAGCCGAAACTTTGGCTAAGAGTGATCGCGGTGAAGATATCCATCAAGCAAAGGATGCTAATGATTTATTCGATCAACTTGGTATCTGATGCGCCAGCCAAAATATTCAAGCCAATTCAAGCCAATTCAGGCGTGATGTGAAATCCGCACAAAAACGTGGTAAAGATATGAACAAACTTAAACGCCTAATGAGTTTGTTGATTGATGGCAGGTCACTGCCTGTTAGCTATCTGGATCATCCTCTTCGTGGCGAATGGAAGGAGTTCCGTGATGCTCACATTGAGCCTGATTGGTTATTGATTTACACGGTGGTTGGTGATGTTGTCAGATTTGAGCGAATAGGAAGACATTCCGATCTATTCGATGAATAAATTGTTCAAAACGTGTGAGAATCCAATATAGCTGAGTTCCCGTTGTTTTTATCAGCAACTAACCTATGATTATCAAAAAGGTATTGACGGCTTGTAGCGAGCGCAGTAAGATTCGCCTCGTTTTCGGCGAGTAGCGCAGCTTGGTAGCGCAACTGGTTTGGGACCAGTGGGTCGGAGGTTCGAATCCTCTCTCGCCGACCAATTTAGAGTTTAGGGTTTATTGAATAAGCCGTAGACTTAAAGAAAATAGAAAAGCCTTACAGTGTTGCTGTAAGGCTTTTTGTCATCTGGCGTTTACTCTAACAGCCACAGCCACTTGGTGCATAGGTTTGAATGACATTAATATCCGCATCAAAATTGTTCGGCTTTCCACAATTGAAAAGGCCATAGTGTTTTTTCCCATCACCAATTAAATCAAAGAGTGTATGGTAACGACTTTTGCTGATCATATCAGCAGTATTGCGGCATACGGGGACAGCTCTGCCGGTCTCAAAAATATGTTCTTGATCAAGCATAAATTGATCAGGTGCATCTGGTAAATTGCCTTTATAAATTGCAACTTGGCCATAGTCCTCGCCGCGATCTTCCAAGTCTAATTTGAACAGCCTTAACGTCATTGAATACAGTTTTGCACCGCCTAGCTTCGCTTCGATCTCCTTATTATTCATAGATTTCAAACTGCTATTAATGACACGAACATCATGAAAACCGGCTGTTCTTGCCAGCCGTATGAAATCTTCAAAGTACATCGCGTCACCGATACACTCACAAACAATTTGTGCGTCATTTTTCAGTGATTGCTCCAGCCTTCTATCTAAAAAAATGTCAGAAAAATAGATTTCACCGCCAGATTTGAGTAAACGGGCCATACCTGCCAACACGCTTGCTTTGGATATAGATAGGTTGATGACACAGTTTGAGACGATAACGTCTATACTTTCAGGTGGTAAATCAAGTTCCTCTAGTGACTCGATATAGCCTTGTTGAAAATGCACATTGGTGGATGGATAGTTAAAGGTTTGACGATGATAATCCACAAAACTCTGGGCAAACTCGATTTGTTCTGTCGTTGCATCAATACCAATAACTTTACCTTCAGTACCTACGAGGTGAGATAGAATAAAACAGTCCCGTCCACTCCCACATCCCAAGTCTAATACTGTCGTTCCTTCTAGCAAGGGAGGAAAAGGCGTACCACAACCATAAAAACGGCTCTGTACATCAGGATGGATAAGCTTAAGAACTTCTTTGATTCTGTCTGAAGTGGTGTTGTCCACAGTGCATACATTTATAGCAAGATCCTCTCTACTCGACAGGGTTTTGCCATAATAATGTTGTACTTCTTCAATCCTCTGTTTAAATGATTGTTCATTCATATTTATCTCCTTTGAATTAAATCATCATCAGGCTGATATTACGTTTCGGTAATTTTGGCGCTAGATTTACAATAGATTCTCATATTCCTGATCAATGCATAGATGTGCAATGTATTAAGTCAAAAAAAACCGTCATTGCTGACGATTGATATGTGTAGCAACTTCCATCCAAGCTTCTACAGCGACAGCAAAAGCTGTGCGCCCTTTGTCTGTTAATGTGTATACTTTGCGTCCACGGCCTGCAACGGTTTCATTGTGTACCGTTACATATTCTCCCTGCTCAAATTCACGCAGCACCGGATAAATTGTACCTTCAGTAGGTGAACAACACCCTTGGGTAGAACGTTCAACCTCACGGGCAATTTCGTAACCGTGCATAGGCCGTTGTTGTAGGGCACTGAGAATGAAAAACTTGGATAAGCTCATCTTAATGATGCCATTCCAATACATTCGATCAGTGTAGTCCACGGTTGTTCGCCCAACAGTGTTAAGTGTTTTTTTAGACTTGTTCATAACGGCATCATATACATTGAACATCAAGGCGTCAATGTATAAGGTAGTCAGTTTAATTTATTTTATTATTGACTTTATTCATCATCATGAGTCACCTTTTTCTATAATAAAATGTAGGTATCTCCTGACTATTTTAAGGGATGCCTACTTCCGGCATCCCTTTGAACAGTATCTCAGATGGATATTCTGAACTATTTCATACAAGCCTGATGTTTTTCCAGAACTACCACATATTCACCATTATGTCACTGCACTGTATAGCTGACAGTGTTCTTTGTTATACCGCAGCATGAAATTTATGTTTCTATTCCATTGTCGCCATAGTGATTTTCAGATCAGAGCAACTATTCCCTGAAGTAGACGATATTATTGGATCAAAACTCAAAAGGAGTTTGGAAGGTCCTCGTGTATATACGCCTATTTCTTGATAATGATAGTTATCAGCAAAACGTAAATTGTGTAGGTGATCCAAAATAATATTGGATGAAACTTCCAACTGACTGAGTGCAAATGCAGCCGCCATACAAGCATGAGTGCCTGCACCAAAAGCTAAATGTCTCTTTCGATTTGTTTTCTGTTGCGAAGTTGTATTCTTTCTTCGATATAGATCAAATTCATTTGGTTTGTGAAAAACCGATGGATCACGATTAGCTGCACCAATCATACAAAATACTAAAGCGCCTTTGGGAATATCGATACCGGAAATGGTGATATCTTCATCCGCTTCTCTTGGAATTAACTGTACTGGTGGCGTCAGACGTAAGGTTTCTTCAAATGCATCTCGAACTAGACTGCGATTTTTAACCACTGCCTCAAGCATATTCGGATTAGATATTAAATGATTAAGCATCATTGCTAATATCTTGTCAGCAGGTTCTATAGCTGCTAATAGGATGTTTAAACACAGTGCTGTAATTTCACTTATGGACATCTCTGTATCTTGACAGAATATAGATATAATATCCCCATTGGGATTACACCGTCTCCTCTGTTCTACTATAGGATTTAGTAAGCGAATCAATTTCTGACCACATTCAAGGCTGTGTATTTTTTCTGGCTCTGTTTGGTCAAACTGGGTAACAAAATTGGTGATACCCTTGTGCCATTCAGCTATGTCACGATAGTTATCACTTGGCAATCCAAGAATATCTAATGTCACTAATACGGCGTAATCTCGGCCAAAATCATTAACAATATCTATATTCCCTTTTTCTAGATGAGGTTGTAAGAGATCTTCAGTAATCTTTCGAATCATGGGTTCGTAGTGACTATTAAAATGATCTCTTGAAAGCCCTTGCATCATGAGTTTTCGTTTACACGTATGTTCTTTATCTTCCATTTGAATAAGAACGCGATCCCCCATAACCGATTCCGGTTCAGTTAATGGCTTCGTCTTGAAAATTGAGGATTTTAAAATAGCGTCAACGTCCTCATATTTGCCAATAAAATAGCCGTTTCGAGATTGATCAAAATAAACTAAATCTTGCTTATGCAAGATGTTGTAAAAATCGTAAGGGTTTTTTATAAATTTTGGATCTTGAATGCTGAAAGAACTTAATTGAGCCATTATTTTGCTTCCTTTCTAAGGATATTTAGTACTAAGAGCCTATTAATTTTAAACACAGTTACTATCTCATCAGGTTCTTTGTTTTTTATAATTGAGTGACGATTCCGTAACTTTGTTTATCTCCTACTTGTATAGGATAACTACCATTAAACAACCCTTTTCCGATTGGCCAAGGGCGGTGATAGAGCAACGTAGAATACTTTACCCCAAGTAATCGAGGGGTATCGAGGTAAAAGGGAATTTCAGCAAAAATATATGGTAACGCTTTATATACTAATTGTAGGTCAATTTGACCAAAATATTGCCCAGTACCTTTTAGTCGCCCTTTTATGGCTTGAAAAGACATATCAAGGCAGATTTTTTTAAAAGATTCTGATTCATTGAAAGCATTTTCAATTTGCGTTTTAAGAGATTGATAATCATGGTTTAGTGCAAAGTCGCTAAATTGAATAACTCTGATGGGCTTACTTTTTGACGTTGCTATGGAAATAACATAATCAAGGTTACGTAAATGACGTCTAATTTCGCGATGTGTTTTCTTGATAGCTTTAGCATCATCAATTCCACTAGCGACTAAAAGGCGTGAAGCTTCACGTTCACAAGGTAACAATATGTCGACTTGTCGGAAATAATGATTTGACCACTGAATAAGATCCACAACATAGTCCTTTGAAAAACGCGAGTTGAAGGGGCTTATCCCTACTAGTGCATGATCACCTCTCTGAATAATTTGGTCACAACGAGAGGTTTCACCTTGGACAGTAAATGATGCTGAATTCTCGTGTAGCCATGCTGAATGGACTGATAATATTTGATTATTCGTTTCTTTTAAGCATTTTTTTTCAGTAGATAACATTTCGATTGACTTTCCATTTTTTAATGTAATCCTGCATAAGCCTGATATAAATTTTTTAATTTTTATATAGATTTATTATATATCCATTAAAATATTTATACATAAATTTGATCTAACTTAATCTCGTAAAAATGTCAAAAACTATCGAAAGTCAGAGTTAGATAAACCGCATTTCGAACCGATAGATGAATTGATGTTAAATGAGTCTTTACCCGTTTTGGCTACTGTTAAAAAAGTGAGACGAAAATCGGGTATAAAAATGCATTGTCACCCTTGGGAATAGATAGCATTCTCTAATAAGAAGGTTGTTCGGATAACAACGCTTAATGCTGTATTTTTAACTTTACATCAACATGCTTCGCCATATTAGTCAGGCGGCGATTTTATTTGAGTATACCGACAGATATTCTGTTCATATGGCTAAATTAATGGCAAGAGCCTGTAACTATTTTTCGTCCGTAAACTTATAGGCTTTGGTAGATAAATTAAATACTTAAAAAACAAATAATTAAAAAAAGGTGGATTAGAGTAATAATATCATAGTAAAAAATAACATTTAATTACTATCAATGATATTTAATTCATTCATCTGAGAAATATATCTCATTCATTGAATGACTTGTTTGAAAAAATATAAGAATGGTGTATGAATATTATCTTCTATAAACATTGAATGGAATATAACTGTGAAATTAAGTGATATAGGTAACATGCTTTTACTCGAAATTAATAAATTTAGAATAAACGGTAGTCGAGTATTTTCGAAGTGTGAATGTCACTGGCAACAGCTATCTCTCTCTTTACAGGAATACCATTAGCAATGGCTGGATGGTATCCCTATTGTTTGAATGAGATGAATAATACTGTTGTACAGATCAGTTCTGAACATTTTGCAGGAAAAATGGATCTCAATGGTATTAAGTTGGGTGATTGCGTCTCTATTATTGATGATACGTTAAGTATAGGAAGTGAGGAGATTAAAGATAAATTTGCAATAATAAAAGCAGTTCAATATCGGAAATTTAATTTTTGGAATAAGAAAATAATAGGTGATATATGTCTTCATATAATGGCGTAATATATGGGGTTATTTTTTGCCTCATCAGTGCAGCATTTGATGTGTTTGTTGCGTATTTAACGCAATCGATAAATTCAGCGATTGTTATCTTTTATTGCTTTATATCATCTACTTTATTATTTATGATGATAAGTATTTTCAAAGGGATTGATCAATTAATTGTGAAGGTCCGTAAGAACACCTTATTGGTGTTAATTGTTAATGTCTCAATTCTATTAAATTGGGGGGGATTAATCATTTCTCTGCGTTTTCTTGAGCCTGCAATAGTGGGTGTCGCTTCAGTGGCTTGCGGTCCTGCGATAACAATCCTCCTCTCATCTTTTATCGATAAAGACGAGGCAAAAACAGAAAAATTGGAAGTTGTCATATCCTGGTTAGTTCTCATTGGGGTAGGTGTGATGCTGGTAAATGCATTTTTAGGAAATAGTGGATTATCATCAACCTCAATTCAGGATAGGATTATTGGCATTGTGAGTGTGATAATCGGTGCTATAGGAACGGTATTATACACGATTTTTTCTAAGAAGTTATTCAAGGAGAAGTGGCAAACATATGAGATATTGTCTGTTAGAAGTATTTTAATGGTGATACTTTCATTTTGTTATATTTCACTATCCGGTGTTTCTCTTACACTGAATATCGATATGATTCTTCCGATGTTTATTCTTGTTACTGTCGGACACTTGCTTCCAATCTATCTTGTACTGAAGGCAATTAATGCCATTACCCCCCTTCATGTTTCTTTGTTATTTCTGCTAATACCTGTATTTACGATTCTTTTTCAATATCTTGATTCACGTATAGCGTTTTCTATTGAAAGTTTGATTGCAGCTTCGGTTATAGTTTCTTTGTTAACTATTCTTGGTTTAAGTAAGATAAGAAAAGACAAAAGGGCATAATGAGGTATAAATAGATGGAATATTACGACCGATAATAGCTAAATTAACAACAGATTTAGGGTAAATTAGTGATACCGTTATGTCTATTATTGAACTGGGGAATTTTTACAAGGCTATAAAGAGAGAGGCTTATAAACTCATTAAGCACGTCTATAATGTATGTCTAATTAATCACTGTCTTGGTTTATTCACCGATAATAATTTTATGGCGGAATTAAGAAAATTACCTTCTTTCTATGAAGTTGTTTTTTATATGATGAAATTAGAATAATTAAAGATGTCTTTGGCCAATCTGGAGCGGTTTATTTAGCACATTATGATAAGGATGTTATCCAGCAAGATGACGGAAAAATTAGGGGAATTGAAAAATTGGGTGGTTATTTGAAATCTATATAGCATTATAGAGACTGGATAATGGCAATGGTCGTTAATTTACTAGTTAATCATTAGTGAAACCAGAAGTGATGAAAACGTAGATAAACTAGTAACAGGTTTTTGTATGTATTTATATTATTAATGTTATACTTATTTGATTAACCTTTCAGGTGCCGATTTTATTCGGCACACAGCATTTTATACCAGTTATCATCTTTTCTAGTGAAATAATCGTTTACTAATTAATCAAACAACCACAAATTTTGCCCCACAGATTAATAGTGATTAATACTGTTGCTATGGGCTTTTTATGGTCTTTTTGTCTATAAAATGTGCTCGTTGTCATATTTTTGTGCTAACTATGTTAATTATTAGTTTCCTTTGTGTTTTCCTGTTGTTTATGACATCTGTTGAGATCTTATTGACGCAAGAGACAACAGTTGTTTAATTGATAAGCTGAAAATAATAAACAAAGCCTAAACAGCGCAGTTTCTGACAGGAAGTGCAGGTTCTGGCTGTATACAACAACATCACAAATGGAGTGCAAGAAAATGACAACTTTCTCTAAAAGAGCGAAGTTATTGAAGCTAGGGGTCAGCTTAGTTGCATTGGTAGTAACCGCCAGCGTTCAGGCAAAAACATTGGTTTACTGTTCCGAAGGCTCACCGGAAGGCTTTAATCCGCAACTGTTCACTGCTGGCACAACTTATGATGCTAGCTCCAGACCGTTGTATAACCGTTTGGTTGAGTTCAAAACAGGTGCGACAGAAATTACCCCGAGTCTGGCGGAAAAATGGGATATTAGTGATGACGCTAAAGTTTACATTTTTCATTTGCGTAAAGGGGTTAAGTGG
Organism: Photorhabdus antumapuensis; assembly: GCF_020387775.1. Lineage (NCBI taxonomy): Bacteria > Pseudomonadati > Pseudomonadota > Gammaproteobacteria > Enterobacterales > Morganellaceae > Photorhabdus > Photorhabdus antumapuensis. The sequence continues at coordinate 36,235 of NZ_JAHZMK010000053.1, read as the reverse complement.
CACAGCAATAAAGAATTTAAACCTACCCGTGACTTCAATGCAGATGATGTGATCTACTCTTTCATGCGCCAAAAAGATACAAACCACCCATACTATAAGGTTTCAGGCGGCAGCTATGAATATTTCATCGGTATGGGTATGAGTGAGATGATCAATAAGGTTGAAAAAATAGATGATTATACGGTCCGGATTGAACTGAGTCGCCCGGAAGCTCCATTCTTGGCTGATTTGGGGATGGATTTCGCCTCTATTATGTCCGCGGAATATGCAGATAAGATGATGAAAGCCGGTACACCGGAGAATGTCGATCTGAATCCAATTGGTACCGGTCCATTCCAGTTGCTTCAATATCAGAAAGATTCCCGCATCTTGTATAAAGCGTTTAAAGAATATTGGGGGGATAAAGCCAAAGTTGACCGGCTGGTCTTCTCTATTACCCCTGATGCTTCTGTGCGTTATGCAAAACTACAGAAAAATGAATGTCAGATCATGCCATATCCAAATCCGGCGGATATTGCTCGCATGAAGCAGGACAAAAATATCGTTCTGCTGGAACAGCCTGGTATGAATGTTGGCTATGTTTCATTCAATGTCACCAAAAAACCACTGGATAATGTCAAGGTTCGCCAGGCGTTGGCTATAGCGGTTAATAAAAAAGCTATCATTGATGCGGTTTATCAAGGAGCGGGCCAGATGGCTAAGAATCTGATTCCGCCAACTATGTGGGGTTATAACAATGATATTAAAGATTATTCATATGATCCGGAAAAGGCGAAACAGCTACTAAAAGAAGCAGGGATGGAAAGTGGCTTTACCATTGATCTATGGGCAATGCCGGTACAGCGTCCGTATAACCCAAATGCCCGTCGTATGGCTGAAATGGTCCAGGCTGATTGGGCAAAAATTGGTGTTAAGGCCAAAATTGTCAGCTATGAATGGGGCGAATATTTGAAGCGAGCTAAAGATGGTGAGCATCAAATTGTCATGATGGGTTGGACGGGGGACAATGGTGATCCGGATAACTTCTTCGCAACCTTGTTTAGCTGCGCGGCCAAAGAGCGAGGTTCTAACTACTCTAAATGGTGTTACAAACCGTTTGAAAACGTTATCCAACCAGCACGAATAGTTGCTGATCACGCCAAACGTATCGAGCTTTACAAACAGGCGCAGGTTGTGATGCACGAACAGGTCCCGGCACTGATTGTGGCTCATTCCACAGTGTATGAACCTATTCGTAAAGAAGTTAAAGGTTATGTCGTTGATCCTCTGGGTAGACATCTTTTCAATAACGTGTATCTCGAATAATTCTGTTCTTACTTTGTTGTGATACGCCATCTTCCTGATTTTTAATCGAAGATGGTGGTTTTCTCCAAACAGTTATAACCGGTGGAAAACGAACAAGAAAAGTTGAGGAAAGGCGTTTATTGAATTGTGAGCCAAAGGGGGAAAGTCCTCCCCCTTATCAAGCCAAACGGCCTGAGAGCTGTAACCGGCATTTAAAAAAAGAGAGTTCGGGATATGTTGCAGTTCATACTCCGACGTCTGGGGTTGGTAATCCCAACGTTTATTGGCATTACTTTACTGACTTTTGCTTTTGTCCATATGATCCCCGGAGACCCGGTGACCATTATGGCCGGGGAACGTGGAATATCTGCTGAGCGGTATGCTCAATTAATGGCTGAAATGGGGCTGGATAAGCCACTCTGGCAGCAATACTTTCATTATGTAAGTAATGTGTTGCATGGTGATCTTGGTGTCTCCATGAAAAGTCGTATCTCTGTGTGGGAAGAGTTTGTTCCCCGTTTCAAGGCAACTCTTGAACTGGGGATATGCGCCATGCTGTTTGCTATTGCTGTCGGTATTCCGGTTGGTGTATTAGCGGCGGTAAAACGTGGTTCTGTTTTTGATCATACTTCGATAGGGCTTTCTCTGACCGGATACTCTATGCCGATCTTCTGGTGGGGGATCATGTTGATCATGCTGGTTTCTGTCCAGTTGGATCTGACGCCGGTGTCCGGGCGGATAAGTGATAGTGTTTTCCTTGATGACAGTCATCCGCTGACGGGTTTTATGCTGCTCGACACCCTGTTCTGGGGTGAAGAAGGTAATTTCAAAGATGCCGTGATGCATATGATCTTACCTGCCATTGTCCTGGGAACGATTCCTCTGGCGGTGATTGTCCGTATGACCCGCTCTTCTATGTTGGAAGTATTAGGTGAAGATTATATCCGTACTGCCCGCGCAAAAGGTTTGAGCCGCATCCGTGTGATAGTGGTTCATGCGTTGCGCAATGCGCTGCTGCCGGTTGTGACCGTTATCGGCTTGCAGGTGGGCATTATGCTGGCGGGGGCGATCCTGACTGAAACTATCTTCTCTTGGCCGGGGCTTGGACGCTGGCTGATCGATGCCCTTCAACGCCGAGATTATCCGGTGGTTCAGGGCGGCGTATTACTGGTGGCGATTATGATCATCTTGGTTAACCTGATAGTTGACTTGCTATACGGCATCGTTAACCCGCGTATCCGGCATAAGAAATAGGGAGCACATTATGTCTCAAGTGACTGAGCCTGCAAACAGTGCGCCTAAGATTATGACGCCGATGCAGGAGTTCTGGTATTACTTTAAGCGCAATAAAGGAGCTGTGGTTGGTCTGGTTTATATTGTGCTGATGTTATTAGTTGCTCTGTTGGCGGGAGTACTCGCCCCACACAGCGCGGCTGAACAGTTCCGTGATTCTTTACTGACACCACCAGTATGGCAGGAAGGGGGAAGTTGGCAGTTTATTCTGGGTACTGATGATGTTGGACGTGATTTACTTTCACGTCTGATGTACGGCGCCCGGCTATCACTGCTGGTAGGTTGTCTGGTAGTGGTATTATCCCTGTTGATGGGGGTTGTTCTGGGCGTGATGGCGGGTTATTTCGGTGGTGTGGTGGATATTATCATCATGCGTATCGTTGATATTATGCTGGCATTGCCAAGCCTGCTGCTGGCTTTGGTGCTGGTGGCGATATTTGGGCCATCCATTGTCAATGCTTCACTGGCGTTGACTTTTGTATCCCTGCCACATTACATCCGTTTAACTCGCGCTGCGGTGTTGGTAGAAGTTAACCGTGACTATGTGACGGCTTCACAGGTGGCGGGAGCGGGTTCTGTGCGCCAGATGTTTATCAATATCCTGCCTAACTGTCTGGCGCCGCTGATTGTGCAGGCTTCTCTGGGTTTTTCTAATGCTATTCTTGATATGGCTGCTTTGGGGTTTCTGGGGATGGGGGCGCAGCCACCCACGCCAGAATGGGGAACAATGCTGTCTGATGTATTGCAGTTTGCACAAAGTGCCTGGTGGGTGGTGACATTCCCGGGGGTGGCAATTCTGCTGACAGTGTTGGCGTTTAACCTGATGGGTGATGGTTTGCGTGATGCGCTTGATCCTAAGCTCAAGCAGTAGTGAGGTGGCGAAATGGCACTGTTGAATGTAGAAAAATTATCGGTTCACTTCGGAGACGAAGAGGCACCATTCCGCGCTGTTGATCGCATCAGTTACCGGGTGGAGCAGGGACAGGTCGTTGGTATTGTTGGAGAATCTGGTTCAGGTAAATCGGTCAGTTCATTGGCTATAATGGGATTGATTGATTATCCGGGTAGAGTGATGGCTGACAAACTGGAATTTAACCAGCGTGATCTGACCAAAATTTCCGAACAAGAGCGTCGCCAACTGGTTGGTGCGGAAGTGGCAATGATCTTCCAAGATCCTATGACTAGCTTGAATCCCTGTTATACCGTTGGGTTTCAGATTATGGAAGCACTGAAAGTGCACCAAGGTGGCAATCGTCGTACTCGCCGCCAGCGGTCGATTGATCTATTGACCTTGGTTGGTATCCCTGATCCTGCATCACGTTTGGATGTGTATCCGCACCAATTATCGGGTGGTATGAGTCAACGGGTAATGATCGCAATGGCGATTGCCTGCCGACCAAAATTACTGATTGCTGATGAGCCGACAACCGCTTTGGATGTCACCATTCAGGCGCAGGTTATTGAACTGTTGTTGGAGTTGCAACAACGGGAAAATATGGCGCTAATATTAATCACCCATGACCTGGCATTAGTGGCAGAAGCCGCTCATCATATTATCGTGATGTATGCTGGGCAGGTGGTGGAATCCGCCAAGGCATCGGAAATCTTCCGGGCGCCACGTCATCCGTATACTCAGGCGTTGCTCCGGGCATTACCTGAATTTGCTACGGATAAATCCCGTCTTGCTTCTTTACCGGGTGTTGTGCCGGGGAAATATGACCGGCCGATCGGGTGTTTACTGAATCCACGTTGTCCATATGCAAATGACCATTGTCGTCAGGTGGAACCGGAATTAAGAACGGTAGGGGAACGTCAGGTGAAATGCCATATACCGTTGGATGATGCGGGGAGGCCGACAATATGAGTGAGTATCTTTATCCGGCGCGGCAAATATCCACTGTGCCGTTATTAAAAGCGACAGATCTGAAAAAATATTATCCGATTAAAGGGGGGCTCTTTTCACCTGCTAGAACGGTAAAAGCGTTGGATGGCGTCTCTTTCGAATTGGAAAAGGGGAAAACGCTGGCGGTTGTTGGTGAATCGGGGTGTGGTAAATCCACGCTGGGGCGATTGCTGACGATGATTGAAAAGCCAACCGACGGGGAGCTTTATTATCAGGGACAAGATTTGCTGGTGCCAAATAAAGACGCTGAAAAGCTACGTCGTCAGAAAATCCAGATTGTGTTTCAAAATCCTTATGGTTCACTTAATCCGCGTAAGAAAGTTGGGCAGATCCTGGAAGAGCCTCTGCGGATCAATACCAAGTTGAGCGCACAGGAACGTAAAGAAAAAGTGTTGCAGATGATGGAAAAAGTGGGGCTAAAAACTGAACACTACAGCCGTTATCCGCACATGTTCTCTGGTGGTCAACGTCAGCGGATTGCGATTGCCCGTGGCCTAATGTTGGACCCGGATGTGGTCATTGCGGATGAACCGGTTTCCGCGTTGGATGTCTCGGTGCGGGCACAGGTGTTGAACCTGATGATGGACTTACAACAAGAGTTGGGGCTCTCTTATGTCTTTATTTCCCATGACTTGTCTGTGGTTGAACATATTGCTGATGAAGTGATGGTGATGTACCTCGGTCGTTGCGTGGAAAAAGGCAGTAAGGAGATGATTTTTCGTAACCCACGTCATCCCTACACACAGGCGTTATTATCAGCAACACCAAGGCTGAATCCTGAATTACGCCGTGAACGGATAAAATTGACCGGCGAATTACCAAGCCCAATGAATCCACCACCCGGTTGTGCATTTGCGGCGCGTTGTTGCCGGGCACTTAGCGTTTGTACTCAGTTTCAGCCAAAACTGAATCAATATGATGATCAACTGATTGCCTGTTTTGCGGTTGATCAGGATGAAAGTGTTGCGGTGGAATAATTGGTTAAGCTAATAACTTTTAAGGATGGCGGGTAGGTTGAACCATCCTTAATTTCCTATAATAGCGTTTGTATAAACGCTATTTTCTTGCTGATTTCTCCTTTCAAATGCGAACTGCGGCAACTCATTCATTACACGTATAAAAATCCCTTATGGGATGAAATGTCCATTTTATGGGATGGAATGCTTACCCTGTAAATATTCTTATGATTTATATTCTAAAGAAGAGAATTCATCATTATTTGACATTAAGTTATCAGGGAGAGTCATGATATGAAAAGTTTTGAGAAAATACCTCATATTGACCTTGCGCCAATATTTACCCATACAGATACGGGATTATTGTCAGTTGCTGATCAAGTTCGCCAAATATATACAAATGTGGGGTTTGCTTACCTTGTTAATCACGGCATATCAGAAGATTTAGTACAAGCTACTTTTCAGGCAGCAAGAGATTTCCACAATCTACCACTGAATAAAAAATTAAAAATTCGTCAAAATAAGTTCTTTCGGGGTTATATGCCTAGGAGCACATCTCGATTTGAATTATCTACTTTGGAAAAAGCAAGTAAGCCAAATCAAAGTGAGGCATTTATTATTGCTAATGAAGTATCGGAGGAAAGTGAAGACTTTAAACTAGAACAAAATTTAGCTGGCCCAAATCAATGGCCTGAAGATATGCCGGAATTCAAGGAGACGATCACGACATACTATCAATCTATGCAGGCTTTGGCTAAACGGATGGTACAAGTTTTTGCAATGGCGTTCGGCCTGAGCCTCAATGCATTAGATAATTATTTCAGGGAACCGACTATTTTCTTGAGGCTTCAATATTACCCGGAACAGCCAAACATCATTCCTGAAGACCAGTATGGCATTGCCCCGCATACGGATTATGGATTTTTGACCTTATTAGCACAAGATACAATTGGGGGACTGCAAGTCAAAAATCAAGAGGGAGAATGGATTGATGTTCCACCTGAACCGGGTTCTTTTATCCTAAATAGCGGAGATATGATCAAATGGATGACTAACGATAACTTTATTTCTACTCCCCATCGGGTAATAAATCGCTCTGGAAAGAAACGATATGCTATCCCTTTCTTTTTTGAGCCAAGTATGCACGCTCAAATCGCGCCATTAGATATATTTAGGGATGCGGATAATCCGGCAAAATATCCTCATATTGAGTATGCAGATCATCTTATGACGAGAATAAAGTCAAATTACACTATTGGTGCTTAGGGAATAATAAAGCTTCAATTTGGAGGCAAGAATATGGCTAGTTACACATTCTTTTCAAAAGCTGCATTCAATTTTGATAAAGAAAAAACGGCCTTGTTGGGTAGCAAGGTCATCTTACTTATCAGTGTCGGCCAAAAATATCACGAAGGCGATAAACTCGCAGCAACCATTGATCTGATTAATAAGAGTGGGTTTTCTTCATGCACAATCGCGGTAGCTGATACCTTACAGCGGCATAATTACCTGGGAATGAGTTATGAAGCAGCCTATCGTTTTACATATGAATTGGGTACTTCCTGGATCGCTCGAAATTCTGAAGTGCTCGCCGCCCTCTCGATTCCCAACAATATTCTCCGCTGGGATGAGGCTTTAAACGATATGTCATATTTGGCATTTCGAGAAGATATAGAAGGATTATATGCCAATGATCCGGCCTATAAAGAGGCAATTAACGAAACCATAGGCATATTCATTGATCGAATGGTAAAGCGGGACCCAAGTATTGATACCGCCCAGGCGTTCATACGTTGTTTCAATTATCTTATGGAAGAATGTCCCATAATCATGCCGATTTGGGCAGCTAAAGGCTACGATTTCGTCATTTACCCACAACCAATGACTGTGGCTATGAATGCGACATGCGAGCGTTTCGTTGTTGAAAAATATCCTGGAAAAGAACGCTGGTTATCTCTACGCTTTAAGAAGCGGTCTATACCAAATTTTCTTAATAATGCATTCCTTCAGGAAGACGCGATTCATTGTATGGTGGAATAAATCAAAAAGACATGAAACATCAGTAACCTGATAGATATGAAATAACTAAGGAAGATAAGGTCATAGTCTGTCATTCCAGGAAATTCCCGGCACATGCTAATGCTAAGCTAATATTCAAGCTTGTTTCAATGAGGTTCCGGGAATTTTTTAGATGAACTACTGAATAGAGTGGAGGCTATTTGATGATTTTTTTCTCAGAGAATCACAGAAAGTGGTGGGTTTTGACTGGTGTGAGTATTGCGAGCTTTCTTGGTTGTATTGACTTTACTATCGTCAACACGGCTATGCCCGCAATAAGAGCTGATCTTCATGCTACAGTGGCTGAGCTCCAGTGGATTATCAATATTTTTCTCTTGGCACTATCGGCTTTCATGGTTGTGATGGGGCGTATGGCTGATATCTATGGTCGTCGACGCATACTTTACCTTGGCGTCATATGTTTCGGACTCGCATCACTCGGTGCTGGGCTCGTTACAAATATAAACTGGCTTATCGCTTTTCGATTTGCTCAGGGGGTATCTTGCGCGGTCTTATACACAGCCTCTGGTGCCATAGTTTCTAATGCTTTCCCTGAGGAGGAGCGTGGAAAAGGTATCGGTTTGCTCTTTGGGGTTAATGGACTTGGACTGGCAATTGGTCCAGTAATAGGAGGAATCATTGTCAGCACTCTGGGTTGGCGTTGGATTTTCCTGATAAACGTTCCATTGATTGTTTTAAGCCTATTAATCTGTGCGGTGAGCGTCAAAGAATCCAGAAATAAGGAACAAGGGACCACGTTAGACTGGGGGGGATTGATTTTTTTGATTACGGGCCTGTCGGCTTGCATTGCTGTATTAAGCTTAGGTAGTGAATGGGGTTGGCTGTCATTCCCCACGCTAGGTCTTTTAATAATATCGGTCATAGCGTTGGTCATATTTTATCATATTGAGCAACGGGTCTCTTCGCCGATCATTCAGCTCCATCTGTTTAAAAACCGGACTTTCATTGGTGCGGCTATAGCCAATGCTGCCTTGGCCTTTTTTTACTGTTTGGCTTTTTTCCTGATGCCTCTGTACCTATACACGATAAAATCTCTCCAGGGATATCAGATAGGCATGATGTTGCTGCCTACTACAGCAATGGTCGCTCTTCTTTCACCGATTGTTGGCCGGCTTACTGACCGAATGGGAGTCAAAATAATACTCGTCAGCGGCTTTTTATTTTTTGCTATTTCAGCGTTCCTTCAGACACTCTTTTCCGAATACAGCAGTCTATTCAGTATTGCTATTGCGTTTACGTTTATGGGTATTGGTTGGGCTTGTGTATTGGGGCCATCCACAGTGGCAGCACTTTCATCTGTGCCGGAACGTATGGGAGCGGTTGCTATGGGGTCGTCGTGGACGGTGCATAATATTGGCGGGGCCGTAGGGCTTGCTTTTGGTTTGCTACTTTATCAGGAAGTTGCTACCAGCAGTTTATTACTCAAGTTAGGCACGTTTGGCGTGGCTCCTGGCCAATGGGTGGAGAAAGTTATCGCTGAACCAGACGGGGCTCTTTCAGCTTTGCATCAGCATGCGGGTCTTGACTTGGCGGATGCATTGAATGTTTTTCATACGTTCTTTATTGAAGGATACCATGCGGCAATGTGGTTGTTGTTAGTCATCTCCCTCTCAGTTTTGTGTATCCTTTGGATGACATTGAAACGGCAACAGTCGAAAAAATAGGCGTTACAGAGAGACAGAAATTATTACCAACTTTGAAAATTAGGAGAATAGCACCGTGAGGAAAGAACAAAGCCATCAACGTATGACGAATGTTTCATCATCTCATCCTCGGGTGTTTTCTCCATTAATGTTAGTTGTATTGATTCTGGTAAGTTTTCTCGGATCGATAATTGGTATCCAAACACTTGTCACTCTGGGTGTCACACCAAGCACGTCTATCATTGGTGCTCTGGTTGCTATGGCTATTGCACGGCTCCCAATCTATCAATTCACACTTTTCCGTTCTGTTCATGCACAAAATTTAGTGCAAACCAGTATGTCCTCTGCCACTTTTGGGGCTGCCATCAGCCTTCTTGCCCCGCTTGGTATCGCGCACGTCATGGAGATGCCTGAACTCATTATGCCGATACTGGTAGGGATAAGTTTGGCTATGTTGTGGGATGCTTTCCTACTATATCGTATGTTTGACTCTCCGGTATTTCCAGCATCAGGCGCTTGGCCCCTTGGGATGGCTACCGCTGAAGTGATCAAAACCACTGATCGCGGTGGTTATCGGACGATCACATTAATTTGTGGGGTGATAAGTGGGTTTATCGGCAGTTTTTTAGGTTTGCCAATGTCGGCTGCTGGTATTGCTTTTATCGGGGGCTTTGCGGCTATGCTGTCATTCGCGGCTGGACTGCTATTGGCTCCCTGTCTCTATATTGTGTTTGCATTGGATATCAGTCTCCTGAGAATGCCTGAAGGGATTTTGGTTGGTGCTGGTATGGTAGCAGTTTTGCAAATTGGCCTTTCCATGTACAAGCGGAAGAAGACACATATCACTATCCCCACCGGTTGTCATCAACATCAGATTGATCAGTCTGGTACCTCATCTTTTCGGGCTTTACTCGGTATCGGTAGTTTGGGCTATCTACTTTTGGCTATGATACTTGCTCTAGGGACGGGGCTGTTTGAACAACTTAGTTTACCTATGTTGATTGGATTTGTTGTATTTGGCACGATCTCAGCGTTACTTCATGAGCTCATCGTGGGAATCGCAGCCATGAACACCGGGTGGATGCCTGCGTTTGGTGTAGCTCTACTATCATTGGTGATTGGTATCTGGATCGGCTTTCCAGTAAAGGCTTTGGTCGTATTAACAGCATTTACATCGGCAACTGGGCCTGCATTTGCTGATATGGGCTACGACCTTAAAGCAGGATACATATTGAGAGGTGATAATCGTGATCCCATATTTGAGCAAAGAGGACGGCGAGAACAAATGATCGCAGGCATGCTAGGTTTTGGCATAGCGATTATAGCTGTTCTACTGACCTGGCATGATTTGTTCGCTCGTAACCTGTTTGCCCCAGTCAATTTGGCTTATGCTGCGGCTATTAAAACAAGTATAGATCAAAGCAACTTCATGAATTTCGCCGGTTGGGTGATACTGGGCGCACTACTACAAGTTATTGGTGGCACTCGAGGCCAATTAGGTATCATGCTTGCAACAGGACTATTGATAGCTAAACCTACTGTTGGCTGGATGGTTCTCCTTGGGTTGATTTGTCGTTTATGGGTAAAACGAAAGTATCGCAACCACCCTTCCCACGGACTGGAGTCTTTCGCGGGCGGGATGATTGCAGGAGATGCTCTTTGTAGCATCATGTTAAGCACCCATTCACCCACAGTGGGGCAGAGCACAGACAAACATTAATCAACAATCAACGAGACCGTAGCCAAAAATCGTCACTAGGCTTCAAGACAGATGAATCTTCATCAGTAGGAAGAACTATTCTTTTCGTTTCGCTTGGAGAATAGCTAAACTTCCTCTTATAGGCACGCGCAAATTGAACAGGGCTACTGAACCCATACTGATAAGCCAAGTCAGCAATACGTTGACGTGGGGTGATTTGGGAACTCAGAATTGAATGAACTTTAGATAAACGTCGTGAACAAATGTAACTTGCTACACCGCCTACCGTTTCGAAGAGCCGATATAAATGACTCCTGGAGATACCGATTTGTTCACAAATCTGGTTAACGTTTAGTTTATTTGAATTAAGATTTTGATCAATATAGTGTCTGATCCTGTTGAATAAAGTCGTGTCAATTGCGGTTTGTGCCTGAATAATATTATCTGGGGTCGCAGAAAGCATTGCATTCAGGAAGCCCAAAGTCGCTTGCATAACCTGTGGCATATCGTTCTTAGGCAAGTGGGGAGCATGCAGAAATAGTGCTCTAATATGTTCTGCAAAAAGCTGTCCCAGGCTGTGATTTAAGACTGCTCCATGGAAATTAGCCGTTGTTGTCGGAAGAAGATCGCGAGGAACCATCAACATGATGACCTCACCTTCGGCGATGCTCAAATTATAGGGTTGACCTAAATCGATAACAGCCAATTGTGAAGGTCTTACCTTAGTTTGGTGGCTAGTATCATTATAAATCCACGAATCAGAAAGGCTAAGGCGAAAATAATAATGGTCAAGATTATCCTTGCGAATCTTGTCTAATGAGCGATAAGCAAAGTTATTGATTGTACTCTCGCGCTTGCTAAGGAAACGCCAACGTCCAAGCATCAGCTCGCCTATATGCATCCCGCAGAAATTAGCATCTAAGATAATAATTTCACGCATTTTTAGCGAAATACTATGATGCTGATGCTCTTCTCGCCAAGCATCAAACCGTTCAGCTTTAGAATAGGAAAGTGCTGAAAAACGATAGGGGTATAAATCTTCAAGATCACTCATACACATCATCCTTTCACACAAGGTTAATAGTGTCATGCTGAGGAGTCAGGACATACAGTGAATGACTGTGGTTAATATATGCTTCTCTGAAATTAGGTGCATACAATAGAATATAGTATAAATTCAAACTTTCATTACGTTTTGCTTAATGATGTTGTGTATGCAGTTAGTTAAATCACGACGACATCACTATTAGGAATGTGTCTTGGACAGAGTCATTAAGGGTGGATTGCCAGGAAAAAACAAGTAGCTTGGCTTGATACTTTTCTTCGTGTAATGCGAAAAGAGTGACTAATTTAAGTTTCTGATTGGTGGCTTGATTTCATCAGTGTTACACATTGTGGTCAAATTAGGCGCTTTTAAATAGGAAAATTGAATATTTATATGTTTTTCTAATAGTTACAGATAGCTATTAAAGGCAATTATTTTAGGAAAATAACGACTTGGATAAGTGAAACAGGATCGTTAGCGATAAAATCAAGTATACTCAATTCCATTGATCACGTGTTATAACTGCGATATCCACAGGCATTGGTTTAAGTGAAAATGAAATTGCGCGTCAAACGTTCGTTAACCATTAAACAGATGGCCGCAGTGACCGGCGTCACGCTGGTGACCATTGCTATTTTTATTACGATTCAATTGTGTCATTTTATACAGCAACGTAAAGATGATTATATCAGCCAGCTTAATAATGCGGCAGTTCAGGTACAGGCACCTTTAACGGAAGCGCTACTTAATTCCGATCTCAGTAAAGCAAAAGAGTTGCTGATAGGGCTGCGCACTGTAGGTATTTTAGGACGTGCAGATGTGGTGTTACCGGAGGATATCCGGGTGATACGATTGAGCTTTGCTACCCATCGTCCAATCCCCGAACTGGCTAAACGTGTTTTTGGGATCCCTGTGGAAGTGAGTATTCCTCTTCATGTTTATGGTTCAGTATCGACAGATGCTAAACCGCTAGGGCATCTGATTTTGCAAGTGGATTCCAACCGAGTATATCGTTTTGTCATTAATACGTTGGCACTGATGCTGACAACTTATTTATTACTGGCCCTTATCCTTACGGTGTCGATAAGCTGGTGTATTAACCGGATTATTGTGCACCCATTACGTGACATTGCACGGGATCTTAATAACGATCAATCATCAGAGCCAATGGCTTGCCCTAAATACCATCAGGATGATGAATTGGGTATGCTGATCAGGGGATATAATCGTCAATTTGATAAGCATAAACCTCCGTCATCATGAAACCATCCGTGGCGGTTTGAGGTCTAATCCTCTGTTATAATCCTGACAGGATTTCACCTGCTAAAATTCAGGTTTTTGCTTTTTCTACCGTTATTATTGGTCGAAGGGAACATATTCTGTCATCAATGGTTAAAACTTCGAAGGCTAAAACCAAGGATAGACATCTATAGGGGTTCACATGCAGGGTACGAAAATTCGTTATTTGATTGGTGGGATAATGCTGGCAGTTGCGGGCCAGACGCAGGCAGAAGCCTTGCAGCCTGACCCTGCCTGGAAACAAGGTAAACTGGAAAATGGCTTTAACTGGCAAATTTTGCAGACGCCACAACGTCCTAACGACAGAATACAGTTGCGCCTGGTAGTGAAAACAGGGTCGCTGGCGGAGAAAACCCAACAAGCGGGTTATACCTGGTTGATTCCGAAAGTCGTGCTCTTTAGTAGTAAAAGTTTATCTTCTACCAAATTGGAGCAGCTGTGGAACAGTGCTATTGATCCAAAATACCCACTGCCTCCGGCTATTGTTTCATATGATTTCACACTTTATAGCTTGAGCTTGCCACATAATCGGCCTGAATTATTAAAAGACGCGCTGAACTGGTTGGCTGATGCCGCGGGCAAAGCAGTATTTACACCCGAAACACTACAACATGCCATGAAAATGGCTGATACATCCGTCGCAACCTATCCTCCAGACATACAAGATCCCGTGTGGCGTAGACGTTTGGAAGGTTCAACGCTGTTAGGGCACGATCCGGCACAAAACGCGCCTCAACCTATTGATTTAGAGAAGCTTAAGCAATTTTACCGGCAGTGGTATACCCCTGATATGATGACGTTATACGTTGCGGGCCATGTAGATAGCCGTACTCTGCCGGAAAATATCAACCAAGCGTTTTCATCATTGAAAGGTAAACGCCATACCCCGGCCACTGTTGCAGCGTTGTCACCCATGAAACCGGAGACCATAGGGATTATCAGCGATAAAAAGAAGGAAGATACTTTATCCTTGATTTGGGATCTCAATTGGCAGCCGATTAATGATTCACATGTGATTAATCACTATTGGATCAGTGATATTACCCGCGAGGCACTTTATCGCTATCTGCAACTTGGGCTGGAAAGAAGAAATGATAAAGCATTGAAATTGGGGCTGGATTGTAAAGTCCAGTATCATCGTGCGAGCTGTGCCCTGAATCTCAACACGACGGCAGGTAATCTGAAACCTGCAATGGAGTATCTGGCGGCTGAATTGGTCACACTACGGGATAAAGGATTGCCGAAGGGGCAGTTTGATGAGTTATATGCGCAAAAACAAGCACAGCTTAGCCAGTTATTTGCCATGTATGCTCATACCAGCACGGATATTCTGATTAATCAGCGTCTTTTGTCCCAACAGAGCAATGTGGTGGATATTGCCCCAGAACAGTATCAGCGCTTGAGGCAAGCATTTTTGGCTTCCTTGACACCTGAAATGCTTAATCGTGAATTGAAGCAGATCCTTTCACAAGAGGTGGCATTTATTCTGATTCAACCGAAAGGGGAAGCAGAAGTGGATGTAAACCAGCTAAGAAATGGTTTTAATCAGATTATGTCGCTGGAGTCACATAAGGATAAGGTTGATATTCCGGCACAACCACCGATATCTAAGTCCGAGGCAAAAGCCTCTTAAGGCAACAAAAGGGCGGATAATCCCGCCCTTCATCATCGGCGGTTACTTTTTAGCCTCAGCTCTAAGCTCAGTCACATTCTTACCGCCGATTCCCCAGTTATCAGTATCGACTTCATCAATAATGACAAAAGTTGTCGCCGGATTTTTTCCTAATACATCGACCAGTAACTGAGTAGCTCCTTCAATTAATTGCTTCTTTTGTTCTGCTGTAGCACCTTCACGGGTAATTCTGATATTGACAAATGGCATAAACAGCTCCTTTTCATTGGTTATTATTGTGGCAGACTTGCTCTGCCAAGGCACATTTATTCGGTATTTTTATAATTATTATCCGCAGTGGCTATCCAGGCAGCGCAGAATAGTGTTAAGCGGGCGAATAGGTAGAAAAATGTCATCAGACCAATAACAGATCCAAATGCGGCGCCGGAAGGGGAATTGGCGAGACGTGGTAACGTCATGGTCATAATATATTTGATCACTTCAAAGCCTATCGCTGCCATTAATGTCCCTCTTAATAGTGCCTTACGTTCTGGCTGGTGGCGAGGCAGCACCCAGAATAGCCATAGGAAAAGCAGATAGTTGGCTGAAATAGAAATAGCTAATCCAATCAGGAACCAAGATGGACGTAGCCACTCAATGCCATCTAACCCTAGCATCTTGACAATGGTTGCTTGGGCGGAGCCTGCAATAGAAGTCAGTGACAGCGTGATCACCAGCGCTAATAATAGCCCAATCAGAGAAATAGCATCACGAAGATATTTAAAATAGATTTTCTCGTTGTCTTCCTGATTTCGCACCCAGACAGGATGGAATTGGGCAAGAATGGCCTGACGTAAATTACTGACCCAATTCACCCCGGAATACAGCGCAATTGCTAAACCGGTTAATCCCACGGTAGTACGTTGTTTAATTGCTGTATCGACACTATTTTTCAGTGTATTGGCAAGAGTCGGATCACTAATACTGTTAGCGATGCCGTTAATCAGTTTTGCCAGCAAATCGGGATTAGAGGCCAGAATAAAACCGGCAATAGCGAAAGAGAGCATCAAAATTGGGATAAGCGATAAGAAGGAAAAATACGTTATTGCGGCGCCAAACTGATTACCCATCCGATCATTAAAGCGCAGCGTGGCACGGATAAAGTGAGCAATAATAGGAATATTGCGGATATAATTTCCTACTCTGACCGTCAGAGAAATCGCTTTTTTGCCGTGGTGAATGCCTTTCTCCAAAGGAGTTCTGGATAACCGTTTCGGCTGATGTTGAGTTGTTTCCTGTTTTTCTGCACACTTTGGCATGTATAGCCTCAAATAGTTACCTTGCATGAATATGAGTAATCTCATCATGACATATTTCTACGAGATAATTCCGTTGTCAAATCTAGGTCACTTGTCAAAGTGATATGCTACTAGCCTAACGAGGCGAGATTTTCCGGATGATATGAGAAATTATATAATAATGCTGGATAAATATGAGGTTGATATCCATGTTAATATTGAAACAATTATTAAGATAATTGAAATTAATACTTTTTGTGAGGTTTTTATCTTTTCGTGAGAGTAATTAAGATCCTCTGGTTTATATTCGCTTATCAATATATTAAATGCTCTGCTAATATTAACAGACATGCTTGCTAACGTAGTAACTAGCATTATTGCTATAGCGTAATCCACATTTGTTAATTCTTTAGCATTATGAAAAGAATATTAATATTATCAATGGTAATTATTGAAATGTTCGATATGCGTAGCAATAAAAAGATCCCTCATTTGAAGGATCTTTTATAAAAGTACAAATTAATCAGATTTACGATTAATTATTTCACCATTAGTTGTACTACTTTCGGTTTCATTACTATAAGTTTTCACCAAAGGTATTTTGCCGGATAATACACCTTCCTGAACTGCCTTAACAATTCCGCTCACAGAATCAGGTAATGCAACATTACCGCCTTTACTATTGTCATAGCCGGTAACAGATTGTTGCTCCACATTTTGGGTATTAAGAATGACATTACCTTTCTCGTTACCAATCTGTCCACCAATCAGATAGGTATTTCCTTTTACATCTAAATTAACCCCTTGATTACCGGAAATAACCGATTGTTCGCCGACATTTTCCCGCTCTTTAATATCAACATTGCCTTTAAGTTTACCTGTAACCCCATTAATACCTTTAATATTATTAAGACTATTAAATGCAGAGGTTAATCTTTCCTGCCATCCTTTTGGTTGTAGCTCTTCGGTTGGGTTTTTAGATGGATCATCTTTCAATACCTCATCTTTCGGCACATCGTCTTTAGAAGAATCATCTTGAGTTATCTCATCTTTAGGGATCTCGTCACTTTTTACTTTGGATTCTTTCGTGTAATTAATGCCAGCATCAACGCCGACATTTAACCCATGTTCAGTATCCTTACGGCTTTCAACTCGTAGATCACCACCAATATTACCTTTTACCTGATCCGCTTCTATCCGTGCTCCAGCAACTGTCGTATCACCGCCGCTGTTGATAACGACATTTTCACCTTTAATATGGCTATTACGTTGGGTTGTTGCTTGCAGGCGATCAATACCTACTTTGACTTCCCCGCCAAAGTTATGTTTGGTAGTGGTGGTTGTACTGTCATCTTCCGCTTTCTTGATCGAGCTTGCATTCCCCCCATTACCTTTCAGGTTAAATTCCCAACCATCGTTATTAATGCGATCCTGAGCAGATACCAGTTCAACATTACCTTGTTTAGCATTCAGGTCAATTTGTTTACCGTCCACCTTAGCCCCTTGCAATGTCAAATTATTGCCTGCACTCAGATTAACACCTTGCTTACCGCCAATTTCACTTACCTGAGCTGTGGTACTGTTTTTGCTATCTGTGTTGTAACCGCCGCCAAGACCGATATGAACATTCTTGCCCTCTGGCGAGTTTCCCCCTTTAGCTGATGCTTCTCCGTTATAACTGGTTGCTGTTTTAGTGGTGCTGTTAGTGGCGTTATCGAAACGGATATCACCTTTAGCATCTATGTTGGCTTTGCCTGAGCCAGCATTCAGAGAGGTACCCTGATATTCAGCATCCCGTTCGACACGGATATTAATATCATCCGCTGCGGTAATCCGGCTGGTTACTGCTGTGGTAGTCGCAGTATGGCTGCTTTGTGTGCCACCTTTGCCCTTACCATTTGCAGAAATATCTTCACCGGTGGTGGTATAAACACGTAGG
Source organism: Photorhabdus antumapuensis (assembly GCF_020387775.1). Classification (NCBI taxonomy): domain Bacteria; kingdom Pseudomonadati; phylum Pseudomonadota; class Gammaproteobacteria; order Enterobacterales; family Morganellaceae; genus Photorhabdus; species Photorhabdus antumapuensis. The sequence goes on along the minus strand of NZ_JAHZMK010000053.1, from coordinate 18,185 downwards.
TCAGCATTGCCGTTGGTTTCACTGTGGCTGCTTTGGTGGTGGTTTTGTGCTGCTTCACTGGTATGGTTACCGGCGGTTAATGTAACGTTACCCTTATCAGCACGATATTGAGTACCCTGATCATACAGCTCGCCATTGGTTTTAATGGCGATATCGCTGGCCTGAACAGAGGTTACAACCGCTTCGGACTTTCTGTTTGCGGTCTGGCTGCTACTGCCGTTGGCGGCAATATCCGCTCCGAAATTAGGTGTGCCTTTTTTGGTTAAAGTGCCATCCAGCGCAGACTTAGCCGGTTCTTTAACCACTTTCTCAATCGGGCGAGTGACAGCGCTATAATCTACGTTGACACCAATATCTGTACCAACCCGTAGTTTGCGATTGGCATTTGATTCCGTATTCGATACAGACAAATTGCTGACTTTGCCTGCCTCAGCAGTATAAGTGCCATTGACTTCATGCTTCGTCCCTTCCTGAACCAATTCACCGTTGGCTTTAATGTTCAAATTACCTGCGATTTGAGAACCGGAAACAACAGCGGTCGTACTGGTATGATTGCTGTTGTTTCCTTCATAACTACCATGAATGCCGGAACCGACTTTATCGATTCCTCCAGTAAGATAGGTACCAACGTACTTTTTACTCTGAGATTTCTCTTCGGATTTTTTATTATCCGCAGCTAACAGATGAACATTCGCACCGGTGATCTTAGCATCACCTGTAGTTGTCACCAGATTGGAACCACGCAGGGTGACATCTTTATCCGCATCAATAGTGATGCTACCTCCACTCAACGTGGAAGCTTGCTGTGTTATCGTCTGATTTTTTTGGCTGTTACTGGTATGTTCAATGCCTATGCCAGCACGATACTGCTTATCCCCCTTTGGTTGGAAGTGGCTTTGCAGATCCAGAGAACTATTTTGTTTATCAACCTGTTTCTGTTCACCGTAAGAGCTCACCTTGAGATTACCGGATGTGTTCAGGCTAAGCGCGCCGCTACTTTGCACCTGGCTGCCAATAATATTGATATCTTCATCACCGAGTAATTTGAGATCCGCTTCAGAAACCAATTCGCTGCCGTGAGATTTCTGTTGATGGCTATTGGTTCTTTTTGAGCTGTTAGTGATGTTAAGTACTGTGCCTGTTCGCTCATCGATTTTCTGATTGATATGGCTGACCGCATTATCGATGGTGACTTCACCACTATTAGCATGCACAAAAGCACCTTGGGCCGCTTTTACTTTACTGCCGGTAATCGCTATACCCTCATAACCTGATAGCAATAAACGTCCATTAGCCGTCAGTTCAGAGGCATGGCTGGTTTCTTTCAACTCACTATTGTCTTTATTCCCACCGCCCCCAATACCGCCCCAGTATCTTTTATCATCACGTACAGCACCGCTGTTAGCCGTTTTCTGAACATCAATTTGCAGTTGTTTACCGGCTTCCAGTGTCAAATTTTGACCTGCGTGGACTTTAGCTCCAAAAATCTCGGCTCGATTTCCGGCCTTAATATCAAGATTACGACCTGCTTGTAATTTACTGGCAATCAGGCGCTCGGTCTGTTGACTCTCTTCCCAACTTCCTGTCTGCAATTTAGCCGTATGATTTTTTTTGTAACCTTTTTCTGATGATGTTTCCATTTCAGTCAAGCCGGCAATTCGCACATCTTTTTTCGCTGTAATAGCCAGCTTATCGTTGGCATCTATTTGGCTGCCACGGATCTTAACGTCACCTTCAACGGCATTTAAATTCACATTCTGCCGGGCGGTTATCGTATTCCCTGCCTGATGCAGTTTTTCACTCTCCTGAGTCACCTCATGGCGCCATGAGTAACCCCGTTGGTTATCAATATTTTTAGTGGATTGCTTTAATTGTTGCCCATCTAAAGTCAGATTAGCGCCACTCAGATTCACATCATCACCTGTGATATCCGTGGCTGTAATCCGGTTATTACTGTTGGCGACCAATGAGATATTTTTGCCTGCTAGCTTGGTGCGGGAAAGTGACTGACTGCTTTTACTATCATTGACATAAGAACCGCCGAAATAGCTTTGGTAATTATTGCTACCATCACGGCTATATGCTGATTCGCTGACTTTACCTTTTACCTCAATATTATTGCCTGTAAGCTCAACATTTCCGCCTTGCAGGTGTGCCGCTTCTAAATTGAGATTTCCGTGGGAATTAACCATAATTTCATCACTGGCAGTAAGAGAACCTTGCAAATTAACTCCACTGCCTTTTGCGGTATTGAGTAGACGGATACGCCCGGCTTGCATACTACCGAGATAATAGCTATCCAGCACACCGGTTAACGTTTGCTGAAAATCAATGAGTTCTCCTGTGGCTGAGGTTTTATTTTCACCACTGATCGCATTAATCTCTTTTTGAGCGGTGACTGGGCCCCGGCTGTCAATTTTCGGCGCAATAAGATCAAGGATCGCGTTGGCGATTAAACCATCCGATTTAATTTTCAGGCTATTCTGATTGTTAAACGTACTGAAGCCTTGCAAATCACCTTGTTCTACCAATGGATTACCCACAACCAGAGAAGCGCGGTTAGTATTGATAAAACCACATCCATTACAGGTGATGCCATTCGGGTTTGCCAGTACATAATCTGCTGCTATACCAAACACCTCCTGCTGACCTAATAACAGGGAAGGGTTCCTGCTGATAACTTCATTCAGAATCAGGCTAGCGGCTTGACCATTTAAATTAGGGTTAGCGGCGAGCTGACCTGCTAATTGTGATTGCCCCTCCTTCATCGCATTATTTAGAACGACGCCCATCTGACCGACGTTGTAATCCAGATATTGGTTATGTGATAACCCGGAAGAGGAGGGTGTCACGATATTCACAACCGTTGCTTTACCTTCGGCAGCGAAAATATCGGGATGGTGTGCTGGATCACCACCACCAACGATTTCACTGGCAAAACTGGTGGAACAAGAGACAAGAATGATTGCCATAGAAGCGGCAAGCTTGCCGGTAGGGGATAACCTGAATTTTTTGTTTTTCATACATTAGTCTCTATATATTTAGTTATATTACTGTGTGTACAGCGTTGGGTACTGCGTAAAACTATCAAAAGGTGTAAGAAAAACGGACTAGCACCTGAATGGGTTCATCAGATGCTTGGCGATTGGAACGTAACTTTCCTCGGCTGGTTTCTATATCGAATACCATGCGCTGGTATCTCAGCGTGGCGCCAGAACTGATTCCGGCGCTGCTTTGCCAGCCTTGTGGGCTGCGATATCCCTGAACCCGGCCGGTATCAATGCCGATACGCAGTGATAATGTGCTGTTGGCGAGGGGAAACGTCCGAGACAGCGTATTTTGCAGATACCAGCCGTTATCCCCGGAGAGCGTATTTTTGCTAAACCCCCGGACTGCATTCCGATCAGTGATATTCAGCCATTCGACGCCGGGCAGACCGCGCTGGTTGTATTGTCCATAAAACAGGTTATTGAGCTGATAAGGAGAATTGAACAGCATAAAACGCTGATGTAGATTGAGCATCAACTTGCCTTTGGTGAACTGTTTATCGAGATAAGCAGTTCCGGTTTGTGCTCCAAACCAAGGCAAACCCTGTTCAACACTTAGATTGAGTGTGATTAATCCGGTTGGAATGATATGTAAATGATTAACACCGAGTTCAAAAACACTCAATGTTTGGCTACTGACACCAATCTTGGCATCGTTGATATAATTATTGTAATTCTTGTAAGTCAGTTGCCCGCTAACACTATTAATCTGAGATTGATTACGATAGAAGGCAAAATCAGAACGCATGCCGATTTGCTGAGTATCACCATAAATCTTTATGGTTCTCATTTGTAAATGGGGGCGGCTGGCATATTGGGAATAACTACCAAACCCACTGAATGTTGCTGCGCCATAGGGCACAGAATAAAGCAGAGTATAAGCACGGCTATAGCGGTTGGATGGGCTATCTAACGTACTACTGGCATTCAGGCTGATGAAATCGGATAAACCCAATGGGCTGTCAAAACTGGCATTGGTGCGGACCAGCCATTTCCCAGTGCTCTTTTGCCCATAATTATCAGTTTTGATATTCAATAACCAAGGCTTACTGCGCTGATTATGCAGTTTAATCACCGAACCACCATTCACCGTTCCCGGTAAAATATCCAAGGTCGTTTTATTGGACTGTAGCCGGTTAGCCTGATCTAAACCTTGATCGATTTGCTTGATATTGAGAGGTTGTTTTTCCAGACCAGGAAATAACATATTGCTGTTCATCCAGCGATCACCGCCTTCGATTTTTTCAATAAACCCTTCGATAACATTTAGTCCTAACTCTCCATCGGTATTAGGCGCAATAAACTGAATACGGGCGGTGATATAGCCCTGACTGATATAAAGATGTGTCAGTTCGTGACTGAGCCGATTGATATCATGACTACTGATACACTCTGGGGACAAAGCGCTGAGCGTACTTAAATCCCGAACCGAGAGCAGGGAGATCCCTTTAAGGTAAACACCGGTTAGCGGCAGACATTGCTTGGATTCCGGCAATACCGGCGCAGAAGTTGACTCAGGGATTGTATTAGCCTGTTGCTTTAGTTGCTGATATCGGCGTTGTTCTATCAGTTGGTTAATTTCCCGGGAACTATCTTGCAACGTTCTCCTGGCCTCAGTCATCGGCAGATTATCATTTAACTCTGCTGGTGAAGCGGTTATTTGAAAGGAAATAGCACACAATATTAAAATAGATATTCTTTTTATCATACATTCACCGATAAGGATGATATTTTATTCCATAAAACATAAATATAGGGTTTTAGCCTGATAGGTAATTGCATGCGTATGGGCTAACTTATTTGTTATTAAAGCATACTCTTGGTTATATCATGCTCTGATTAACGAGTGGCGTTTCTTTTACATCTCGATTTTCTATTAGAAATTTCAATTAGTTGGTTATTCAGATAATAATGAGTTAATAAGAGTAATGATTTTATTGCTTATTAATGGATTAACTTAAGTGGAATAAGTAACAGATGTGGTTTTTTGAAATAATAGCGTGGGTTGTACTAGGAAGATTTTTAAAGAAAGGAAGTGTTAAGCCAAGTGAGTAATGATAAGATAAATTTTAGTTCAGTGTCGTTTTGCTTGGAAAATTATGATTTCTGATGTAATAGTTTTTATAAGTGATTTTCGTTAGATAAATGAATAATAGAAATATCAGCATTTAGACTGTGAGGAAGGTAATTATTTAGAGATTGTTGAATTGATAGATGAAAATAAATTTTACTTGTATGCTGTAAGTTATGTTTTATAAGACAGTCATATTATTAATTTCCATTATTAAATAAATTTCTATTTGTTAAAGATATTAGGTAAAGCTGAAAAAATTGGAAATTAAAGTACTGGAAGATTATGGAATAATCTTCCAGTGAGAAAATTCTGGATTTAAATTATTATATTAATTAATGATATCAATGTTATCAGTGTCTGGGTTATAACTACAATAACCAATAATTCCACTTTTATCGTCTCCTGGGGTAGGCCATCTATTGTAAATAGATATATACCATGTATATCTAGCTTGACCTATATGATCCAACTCAGATTGTAGATAGGGAATATTTGTCTGATATTTTTTAACATCATATATTCCATTAGGTATTGGATTTTTATTTCCTTCTGGAGCAACAATATTAGATTGGTGTTGAATTAACCCTGGTGTAGAAATATAATTTTCAACCCCCGGTCCTTCCATATGATATAAAAAGACTTGATCGACAAATTGAGCAGTTAGACTAGTAGCTCTCCATCTAAGAGTATCACCTGGTCTACCTGTAATTTTTAATGTACCCTTTGCATTGTTTTTAGGGGCGTATACTTGTTGTTGAGTGGTAATATAATAAAAATATTTGCCATCAATTATCGTTGGTTTTTGACTATCTGTACTCAATTTACTGATAGGTTTTCCATTATTGAAGATTTTTTTATTATTGACATCTTTCAAGATAGCCATTACATCGACAGCAATAAGAATGTCAATATTATTCGACTGGTCTATATGATTGTTTTTCATGCTATTCATAATATTATCCTCATTAATTTTATATTATTTTTTAGATTGTTAATCATTAATCGTCATGTAAGGATCATGATAAATATATCCCTTTAAATTCCCTTTTTCATATATAGACATCCTCCAAGTATAAGGCGTCCTTGTTTTGGTGCTTGCCTGAGTTGTTATTTGATGATAATATTCCTTTATATTTTCACTTTCATACTTAGCATCTTTGGCTGAATTATTATATTCAGATAAATAAGGGATAATGATATCGCCGTAATAAAGTTGTGGATCTGTTATAATTCTAATACCGTCTTTCTCCTGCGTAAGAGCTGATCCTGTCATTTCATATAAAAGTACTGTATATTCAGATTGCAGTGTTAAAGATAATGGTCTCCATCTAATATTGTCTCCATTAGAAACTATAATTTCTTGCCAGCCCGTAGCATTATTTCCAGGAGCATAGATATTTCCATTGCTAGCTATATAGTAAAAGTATTGATCAGGCACAAATCCAGGATTTTTATCGTCTGTAGAATACAGTTTTTGATCAACGATAGATTCCGCATCTACACAAACAAGAATATCGACAGTCTTAGTTCTGCTCATTTTTATTCTCCTTCACTATAAAGTGTCAGGTTGTTAGTATCAGGTTATTCAATAAATATCTATTATATAATTAATCATTAGTGCTGAAGAAGCTACTAGTATAATTAATAGTTTATAAAAGAAAACTGCTTATATATTTACCAATGTCTTTTTGAAATATAATTGAGTCTTGCTTTTAACTATATTCAATCACAGTATTCAGGCATTGGATTTGTTAACTGTGACATCAAGTGGTAGACTTTTTATGCTTTGTCGGGATTCCTTGTTTGATGGACCATGAGAATAATAACCGATAAGCTTCGATCTATTATAAATGGCTAGATATAATGTACAGTAGGAAAAGCCGGAGTTGAGTAAAGTCCATTTCTGATAGGAAATATGCTCCTTTTGATAGGTAATAGAGGGGATTCCTCTATTTTCTTGTAGAATTGGAATGTTAGGGGAATTTTTAATAATTTTTTCAGACAAATAAATATTATTATCACCGGTTATTTCTTTCATGTCATATAAAAATACTTGGTATTCAGATTGGGCAGATAAACTCAAAGCTTGCCATCTAACTATGTCATGTATGTTTCCTGTAATTTTAAGTTTGTTATATTGGCCGTTATTGTTATATATTTGTTGTTGGCTGGTAATATAATAAAGATATCTACCATCACTTATGGTTGGTTCTTTGTAGTCTTGGCTAAAACTTAATCCCGATGTTTGGATATCTTGTATGATAAGTTCTACATCAACAGCTATAAGAATATCAATGATGTTAATAGATTGGTTACTATTATCTTTAAGAGCTTTAAAATTGTCTGCATTATATATATTCTTCATAATGTTATCCTAATAATTACATAGGGAATATTCTTATACCTATTTCTAACGGAGTATGTTGAACATATCCCTTTAATTCTTTTTGTTGATATATGGCTATTATCCAAGAACATTTTCCACCGCCTGATCTTATAGCTATTGATTGAAAATAATATCTCTTTATTAGTTCGTGTTCTATATCTAATCTATCACTGTTGTTTGAAATATAACCAGAATTAATTTCACTTTGATATAATTTTGGAATTGTTATAGTTTCATTAATAACTGTTCCTGTCATCTCATATAAAATCGTTGTATATTCAAATTGTTGTGTTAAGGATACGCTTCTCCATCTAATATTATCACCAACATAAGCTTTTATTTCCATTTTCCCTGTAGCATTATTTCCGGGAATGTAAAGATTGTCTATGCTAACTATATAGTAAAATAACTCATCGTTTATTAGAGTAGGATTCTCAGGATTTTGGCTTAAAGAAGGATATTTTTCAATAATAGATCTGGTATCTACACAAATAAGAATATCTACAGTATTATTCATTTCTATACTCCGTCACTGAACTAAGATGCTTGAAGAGTTAGTTATCACCTAATAATTGACTATTAACGCTGAAATAACCACTGGTATAAATCATAGTTTATGTAAAAAAATTACTGATATGGTTTAGAGTCTGACTTAGTGCATGAAATAAATTTGGGAATGTACCGGTGATTAATTATTTAAAAAATAAAAAATATTTATTTTAGATTAATATATTAAAATAATAGATTAAATTGCTTTAAGAGCAGTACAATATGCTTTTCAGATGGCTATGAGATGTGTGCATATATTGTTTGGATCGATGATAAAAATTTCAACCATATTGATATAGTTCTTCTGGTTAATGAATAAAACATGATGGGTTATCCAATTCTCCGCTTTTTTATCACAATAAATAAAAAATTTACTTATCAAATAAAATTTTTTCTACTATGATAAATATTGAGGTTCATTATCAATATTCTGAATTTTTAAGAGGGACTTAAATGGGTATTTATCGGCCATATGTTTTACCTTATAAATTTCATGAATTAGATGTAGATGCTCACTTTGTAACTGAAATTTGTGAACTTATTGACAAAATTTCAGGATTTAGTTTGTTTTCGCTGGTCTTAAAGACCCGTTTCCCGATATCTAGCCGTGAAGTGTATTTTTTTGATAATTATCACGAATCTTGGAGAATTCTTTATATGGAAAAAAGATATTGGATGATTGATCCTGTTCTACATTTCCGACCTGTGCCCCCTTCTTTTTCAAGAGTATGGAACTTGAATTTTTTCTCAGAATCTAATGGGCAAGAGCTGTGGTATATGATACAGAAGCATGGGTTTCGATCTGGGATCACATTTGGGCTTTTGGCATTATCGGGAACGTACGGAATATTCTCTGTTTCGGGGAAAGATGGGCCGATTGATAACGATACAATGTATAAGTGTAGTGGGGATATTCTAAAAATATATATTAGGATAATAAGATATTTAACATCACATACAACGTATTTGCAGACGTTCTATATAGATGAAACTTCATTTTCGAATAGAGAATTAGAAGTGTTACGGTATACCGCAGATGGCATGATTTCAAGTGAGATTGCTTCAACTATTTGCGTAACTAAAAGTACCGTTGATTTTCATCTAATGAATATCGTTAAGAAGCTTGGTTGTAGGAATAAATTCCAGGCAATCGCTAAAGCAGCATTACTTGGTTATATAGAATAGTATCAATTAGAAATTTTCAGGTTATTATATTTTTATACTTTATAAAATAATCTATATATTATTATTACTACAATCATATCGATAGTGGTTATAGATAACGACTTGAATGGATTAAAGAGTGAGTTTGAACAAATATTTGAAGATTTCACCATTGTTGGTTTTATTGTCACAATTGTGAATAGGGATCAGGAATGATTTTATCTGACAAAATTGAAATAATATTTGTTTAAAACTGGAAAACACATTCAATCAAACACTCTTCTCTTTGGGCATAATTGTAATATTACAGTTCTGCTTGTTCTTTGCTTAATTTTTGGTATAGATTCAAAATCCAATAAAGGGCAAACGTCAAATGCTGTTCTAAAATGCTTATCGGAAGCGAGCAACTTCGTCATATGATCTATAACAACACTCGTCTGGAGTCATTATGTCCGCACAGAAAAAATAGGAAATTATGTTCACGAAAAACTCAATATGATAAAATGTCCAACGAATTATTTAAAGAAATACGAACCTATGTGCTCTTAGAATAATGATGTTGCACTTACTATGCGAAACCAAGCTCCATTATTATATAAGTTGGTGTTAGTTAGAAATATTTAGGTAAAATTAATAAAGTAGAAAATGAAAATACTGGAAAACTATTTTAATAATTTTCCAGTAGAAAATGAAGATATACAAATGATTAGCTATTAGTTACTTCAACATAGGGATCATATCGATAATAGCCTAGGAGCTTTTTGCCATCATAAGCAGCAAAGAACCATGTATATTGTTCTACGCCTGGTTTATGAGCTATTGCTTGGAAATAATTGTCTTGAGATTCAGCAAAAACTACCTTAGGTTCATCCTCATTTGCATTAACTCCTGAGGGGACCTTTGGAACTTTTTTGCCCATAGGATTCTGTGACCATATTTGTGATGGGACAGAAATGACATCGTCTCCTGTACTAAGCTTTTTGAATTTATACAATATAATCGTATAGTCGAAATTATTAGATACAGTTGTAGCCCTCCATCTAATATTTGCATTAATGGGAACAGTTACACGGGCACCAGATGAACTCGCTACTTTCAGTCCAAGCTCTGGAGTGTAACTAGCTATATATACATGCTGACGGATAATTGTTGGATCTTTAGGGTCCAGAGAACTTGTAAGATTATTAGCGCGAAGATATTCAATTATTGAGTCAACATCAATAACAAAGGTCACATCAGCAGTGACAGAGTTTCTGGCTGTAATATTATCTTTACCCTGAATGACTTCACTCATCATAACACCTCATTTACATATTTAAATTATTTATTAGGAATCGAAAGGTTATTTTGCTTACTTATTATTATTCTAATAACTTTCTTTTTATATAATTAACTATTAAAGTTGAAACAGCTACTGGTATAAATCATAGTTTATATGGGAAAATTACTCATATATTTATCAGGTATTGCTTCATATCGTTCAATATTTCAGTTAATTTATTGTTGTGAAAAATAAAACATAAAATTTTAGATTAAAACACTAAATAATCATTTATATTGCCTTAAAAATAGTTTAATATGCTTCATATGGAATAATGTATTTTTATATATATTATTTCCCTTGATTATTTGGATTTCAATCCTATTGATATAATTTCTCCTGTTTACCAATAATACATTGTGGTTTATCAGACCTTGTTTACCGTATAACAGTAAATAATTATTTTCTTTATTAAGTGTGAATTCTGCTACTATAATAAATATTAGGATTCACTATCAATATTCTTAATTTTCAAGAGGACATTGGATGAATATTTATCGACCATATACCTTACCCTATAATTTTCATAAATTAGAGGTAGACGCCCATTTTGTAGCTGAAATTTGTGAACTTATTAACAAAATTTCGGGGTTTAGTTTGTTCTCCCTTTTATTAAAGGCGCGCTTTCCTATATCTAACCGAGAAGTGTATTTCTTTAATAATTATCATGAATCTTGGAGAGCCATTTATATAGAAAAAAAGTATTGGATGATTGATCCCGTTCTAAATTTCCGACCTGTGCCCCCTTCTTTTTCAAAAATATGGGATTTAGATTTTTTTTCCAAATCTAATGGGCAAGAGCTTTGGTATGTGAATCAGAAATATGGGTTTCGCTCTGGGATCACATTTGGGCTCCCTGCATTTTCAGGAACTTATGGAATATTTTCTGTTGCGGGAAAAGATGGGCCTATTGATAACGAGACCATGTATAAATGTAGTGGAGAAATTCTAGGAATATATATTAGGATAATAAGATACTTAACATCACACACAAAGTATTTGCAATCGTTCTATATCGATAATACCTCATTTTCACATAGAGAATTAGAAGTATTAAGGTACACCGCAGATGGGATGATATCAAGTGAAATTGCATCGACCATTTGTGTCACTAAAAGTACAGTTGATTTTCACCTAATGAATATCGTTAAGAAACTGGATTGTAAGAATAAATTCCAGGCAATAGCTAAAGCTGCGTTACTTGGCTATATATAATTGATATCAATTTGCAATTATCAGATGATTATATTTTTTATCTTATAAATTAACCTGAATTATTAATACTATTACTCAAATGGATTATTAGGAGCGTTTGAATAAAGACTGACTTTTTACCTTCGTACCTTTATTGGTATCGTTGTAAATAGGAGTTGGAGAAATTTTCCTGATAAGATGACAATGATATCTATTCAAAATATAAAAACAGTCTCAACCAAATATACTTCTCGTTTGGCAGAATAGTAATACTACGGTTCTGCCTGTTCTTTGCTTAATATATGAATGACTTAAAGGATAGTAATGACTATTTGAGTATCTTTAAGTATTCCTACCAAACCCGCCATCCTCCGCTAAAATATTTATCAATAGTGAACCATTTCACCAGATAATCCGTAGTGCTATTTATTAAATAGTATCTAATAATATCCACTGGAGTCATTTTGCTTACTCAGAAGAAACAGAGAATTACCCCATGGCAGTTTTTCCAGAGCCTCGGTAAAACATTGATGTTACCTGTGGTATTACTGTCATTTTGTGGAATTATGCTCGGAATTGGCAGCTTTCTCAGTAGCTGAGAGGTTATCACGTTACTACCGATATTAGATTACACGGCTTTTCGGTTGTTATTTGCCTGGATGAGTAAAATCGGTTCTTTGTGCGAAACCAGAAAATCGCCACAAAATTAAAGGATTATTAATTTCAGGGATATGATTGGAGGTACGACTGAGCCGAAACACCAAGGCGTGAAATTGATAATAATCACCAAGTGAAGATACCTTCCACAGTGACAAATAAATCGGGTTATAATATTCCAGCAATGCTTATCGCTTTCGGAGGCAAAGATAATATCATCTCACTGAATAACTGTGTTACTCGTCTTCGTTTGTCAATTAAAGACATATCTTTAGTTGATGATGAAAAATTAAAGAACTTACGAGTTTTGAGGATTATTTACCTTAATCAACATAACTTACAAATTGTTATCGGGCCGCAAGTACGATCAGTAAAAGATGAACTTGATGTATTAATTTAAGGAAGAAAACAATGTTTGACTTTGACACCCCGGTTAACCGCCGTGGTACTTGGTGTACCCAATGGGACTATGTTGGAGATCGTTTTGGTGCTGATGATCTTCTCCCTTTTACCATCTCTGATATGGATTTTGCTACTGCTCCCTGTGTTATTCAGGCATTGCAGAACCGCCTGAATCATGGTGTGTTTGGTTACAGTCGTTGGCAGCATGAAGAATTTCTTGGTGCTATTCGTCATTGGTACCAGCAACGTTTTAATTGTGAAATTAATACAAATTGGGCGGTTTATGGCCCTTCTGTGATTTACATGGTTTCGCAATTAATCCGTATTTGGTCTAAACCTGATGAAAATATCGTTGTTCATACCCCTGCTTATGATGGTTTTTATAGAGTTATTCAGGGGAATAGGCGTCGGTTGCTGCCTTGCCCGCTTGAAAAACAAGGTAATAACTGGGTGTGTGATATGAATCAACTTGAAACTTTACTATCCAAACCAGAAACTAAAATATTATTGCTGTGCAACCCACACAATCCAACGGGCAAAGTCTGGAGTCATTCTGAACTTAAAACAATGTCTGCATTGTGTGAGCGTTATAATGTTAACGTTATCAGCGATGAAATTCATATGGATATCACTTGGGGAGAAACGAAACATATTCCCTGGAGTGAAGTTGCCACGACGCATTGGGCGTTAATGACTTCTGCATCCAAGTCATTTAATGTTCCTGCGCTTACTGGTGCCTATGGTTTTATTAATGATGATCATAGCCGTTCGGCATATTCTCATCAACTAACACAGTATGATGGATTATCTTCTCCTGCCATTTTAGCGATATCAGCTTATATTGCGGCTTACCGGGAAGGACATATCTGGCTTGATGAATTGCGCAGTTACCTGAATGATAACTTGAATTATGTGGCACAGGAACTAAATGCTGCATTTCCACAATTAAACTGGCAACCACCACAGGCAACTTATTTAGCTTGGATAGACCTGCGTAATCTAAATATTGATGATGATAAATTACAACAGATACTTATCCATGAAGAGAAAGTCGCTATTATGCCAGGGAAAATTTATGGTGAAGTTGGTGAGGGTTTTCTCCGTTTTAATGTAGGATGTCCCCGTAGCAAAGTTGAATTAGGAATCCAAAAATTGATCTCAGCATTGAGAAAGCTTTGCTAAAAATAGTTAATATTGGAAAATAAACTACTTCCATTATATGACCAGTTAGCTGATAGTTTAATGAGAACCGGGTTCTATAATTAATATAGCCCGGTTATTTAAGTTTAAGAGATTGTATTGAAATTCTTATTTGTAACTTCATCATTCAATCTGAATAGTGTGGTGAATAACATCTTTTGGTTATTTAGGATAAATTAAAATTGCTATCTAGTGGACTGGTTAAGCTATTTTTCTAGTTTGAATCTAACTAAAAGTTATCTTTAAGCTGGGAGTGAAAGAGCTGATTGCGGATTATTAAAGTAGTTTAATTCAGACGAGAGATGCCTGTTATCGTTAAACACTATATTACATGGTGGGATACGTGCCGAACGGGAACCGGGTCAATAAGGCCACACCGGCGATACATCTTAAGGGCCAGTGGCTTAGATAGCTCAATGAGATTAAGCTGCGGATGGGTGAGATGCTGGCTGAGTACAACGCGGGCTAAGGGAGGGGATAAAATGAAAATGGTGATTGAACATTTACAGGACATTCAGTTAACCCACATTGAAGCGCTGGCCTTGGCCCAACTGGTTAAGCGGCTGAATTGGATGGAGATACGCGCCTGTGCCGTGAATGACGAGGAAGCGTATCAGATTAAGGATGCGATCTCTAAGCTTCAATCCGCTCTTTCTTACCGTGGGTATGCGCCCCGGTAGATCATAGAAAGGCCGGAAGATCTTGGGTGATCTTCCGGTTTTTCTAATTAACTAGCATTATATATATCGTGTAGATTACTATTTTTATTCAAGTTAATTATACTTTCCTTTTTATAAGTCAATATTAATTCGCCTTTATTTTCATCATTTTCTATGGCACGTACACCATCAATAACACAAAGAATACCGAATAATGTATTATCAGCCACTATTCTGATTATTTTATTGATTAGTTCTTTCTCTTTCTCTGATTTTTCATGATAAAAATCAGATAGTTCAACTAATTCACTTTGTGGTTTTCTACCTGGGGGAGATTCAAGTATTGAGATAGTATCTTCGATAGCAGCATCTCTTACTACAAGTTTTAATATATCTACAAATAGTTGAGAATTCATCTTTTTACCTTATTTTAGTGAAGGCTTTTGAATACATTTCTTTATTCAATTTGAGCAAATCTTTTATTGCAGAAGGAGGGGCATTAGTATAGTTGCGCAAGTCCCTAATATCTTTTGTCAATAAATCTCTAGCCGATCCCGTATACGGTCCTTTCATTGTAGGAATGAGTTTGCGTTCTCCTCTAGGAAGAGCTATTGATGGAGCTGTTTTAGGATCATAACCAGTAATGACCACAACACCCGGTACCGGCGCGTTCTGAATGGCCAGCAGGTAACGGTGCAGCGCCACCAGTTTCTGATAAACCGCCTGTAAGGTGCTGTTTTTGTCGCCGTATTCCACCAGCACCGCGGTTTCCGGCGCGAATTCCCGGTTAATACGCACCCGCAGGCGGTAATCCGGGGCATCACGTAACTGCTGCTGTGCTTTGGCCGGCAGGGTCTCGTTAATCACCGGCAGACGGGTGTTGTCGCTGAGGATTTGCAGGGCGCGGCTGATGGGCTGTTCGCCGCTGATGACCTGTTCAATGGCCCTGATGGCCTGCGGAATGTCGGTAAAATCACGAATATCCAGATTGTTCATGGCCGCGCGCCAGGTGGCGGTGTAGTCCCCCAGGTACTGTTCGGTGATTTGTCGCTGTACTCCTTGTTTCTTTCTTATAAGATATTATTTTCTTTTTCTCATATTTTTTAAACTTGATCATGGGTAGATATTTTTACTCTATCAAGGATATCTTTTTCTGCTTTTTTATAATCCTCATGAAGATAAAACTCGGATATCCGATCAGAGAAAAAGTCACTCCAAACCATATAGTTGCCTGGTATGTCTTGATCGAAAAGAAGCTTTAATGCCATATCTTTATTATGAATAATTTCATATTCATTAAACTCTTCAATAGAACCGGATGAAAAAACCTAACGTCTAAAAAATTCAACAGGTTCCCTATAAAAACTTATTATCTCATCCATATTAAATTATCCTAAAGTTTGACTCCAGGGATCAAAGATGCTTTGTCTTACTTTTTAATTTACGTCTTTCCCCTGAATATGAGGGTTATACCTATTTTTGGGTTTAATAATATTGCTATTCTCCGTATCTTTTTAGCTATATTTTGTATGTGAGTTACTTGTTTCGATATGGTATTAATTTATTGTATCCAGAGCATTGCTTATTGCATCAGTATATCCGTGATGATTACCTTGAAAAACGCCGTTATTGGGTGATCTCCGAGGACGAAAATACGCGCCCGTCGGCGTTGGCGTGGTATAGGTATTCACCTCGGTAAGAAAGAAGCCAGCCGGAAGCGATGCCGGCTTTTTGCTGTTTCAGAGAGAAAACAGAATAAAATATCTAAAATATAGCTTATGTATATATTTACTATGAGTATTATATTTTTCTGTATTATTCATTTTTTTATCCTCTTATTTGTTTTATATTTTTTTGATTTAAATTATATATCTAATATATAAGTCTAACCCCGTAAGCTATTTGTTTTAAATATAAAAATAACAAAGCTGAAAGATCACGGGGATCTTTCTGGTTTTTTACTATTAACTTAGGGTAATTTTATTTTCCCTTTTTTGACATTAGCTTTAATGTCGTACCTAAAATCTACACAATAGTGATTCAAGACTTCATCTAATTTAATTAGCTTTATTCCTTTGATGTTTTTTTTACTTAATTTGTTAGCTACTTTTTCTGAAATAAAGATAAATCCTGCTAATAAAGTAGTTCGTATTGAAAAATATCATAATTTAATGATTCATTATGAAAAGATAATTTATGAGGAATTAAACTTCCATATTTAATAGATGTCGAAATTAATTTTTTTAAAACATGAACGCTTAATTTAAATTCATTGATAATATCGAGAAATCTATCAGATAGGATATGAGCCATATTGTGTTGATAATAATTAAACCCCAATTTCCCAATATTTTTATTACATAATAAATACAAAGTATTAGGGCATTCCGTATCTAAGAGATAATCAGGTATATTATGCCTGGAGCCTTCATAATCCCATTTTTCATTAATTTGCTTCTCGGTATCTACTATAGCATGAAGATATCTTGGCATGAGTGAAGAATTATAAACGCTCATTAATACATAATAATTCATTAATTTACTCTCCCACATTTGGTTGTAGACACTTGACCAGACCATATTTTATTTTTCGTATCCATCTGATTATTGTTTTTAAAATCATATTTTCTTCATGTGGATGAAAAGCATCATTAAGCATCATTAAGCATCATTAAGCATCATTAAGCATCATGTCAATAATATTGTCCTGATCATGGATAAAGAAAATTTCATTTTCTAAGAAATATAACCTTGACAATAAACTGGATTTTTTTGAGACGGAATTAAACCATTGGGTTCATTCTCTTATAAATATACCATCGATAAGCTCCAATCGGCGCTGGCTTACCGTGGGTATGTGCCAAGATAGATCACAAGGAGGCCGGAAGAACGCTTGGATCTTTCCGGCTTTTTGTTTATTTACTGATATATACAGAAGGTCCCATAAACTGTATATGCATACATTCCAGATTTAACCGAAAATTAGAGCCATTGATTATTACTTTATTATGACCATTTTCTTTTTTTATCTCGATTTTTGCTAACATGTTAACGGCAATACCTTCAATATTAATAGATGTAACACCGCCACAGTTTATACCACATCTACATTTGTTATATCCTTTTACCCACTTTTTAGGTGGGTTTTCTGGTAATTTTCCGATTAAGTCAAAACCTATTATTACTGTTGGTCCTTCACGATCTATTTTTATATCAAAGATATCTATGTCTGATATTTCTACAGGCTTAGAAAATACTTTATTAAGCAATATCGTGCCATCAAGATCATTCCAAAACATATGGTGTCTCCTAAAAACTATAGTGATGTGATGGACGTCCCCTTTTCCAGTTGCAGACAGTGTCATCTTTAACTTGATACTGAGTGCACTGTATTTCGGAGGGTTCTTCCATGAACACAATCAAAGTAGTGGGCATTGATCTTGCCAAAAACGTTTTCCAGGTCTGTGTTTGGTTAACTGATAACTCTGTTGCCTGGAACAAAAAGGTCTCACGACAAAAATTGCTGGATACG
>NZ_JAHZMK010000052.1:49052-153910 GCF_020387775.1 Photorhabdus antumapuensis | reverse complement strand
TATTCCGAAAGTGGCTGATTTTTTTGTCTCAAACAGGTGAAAAAATCATATTTATCAACAATTTTTATACAAAAATACAACAAATATGAGCATTACTACTGCGATAATGGTGTAAAGCTGAAAAGGTAATGACGCGGTATGTTTAGGAAGCTGATGAAAAAAACGGTGAACGGTGGCTTTACAGACGAAAAACAATACTCAGAAAGTCAAAACGCTGACCAGAAGATCAGCGCTTTGTCATTCATCTCATCAAATATTTATACCCTATGGATTTCAAGATGCATCGCGACGGCAAAGGAGCGAATCCCCGGGAGCATAGATAACTATGTGACCGGGGTGAGTGAGTGCAGCCAACAAAGAGGCAACTTGAAAGATAACGGGTATATTATTGTCCAAACATCTCTCGTAACCAACCCGGCGCTTCTTCTTGCTGTTGAACAGGTGCTGACACCGCTGTTTGCTGGCACAGACTCTGTGGATCATAAGTCCAAACCGGTAATGTTCTCCAGCCACTGCCACCGCTACAATTAAAGCTGCCGTCCTGATTAACCGCCATATCGACAATGCCTTCTGGTGGAATGTTGTTCAGCACCAGCGGTGTCTGATTTTCCAAATAGCGGCGATACACATTTAGCGCACCAGTGGCACCAGTCAGATTAGTCGGATCGTTGTTATCACGACCAACCCATGAAATCACCACTTCTTTGCCATCAACCCCGGCAAACCAACTATCACGCAGATCATTGGTAGTGCCTGTTTTACCTGCCAGATTATAACGACCAAACTTAGCCGTCAGAGAACGCGAAGTCCCTCTCGCCACAACTTGCTGCATACCATATAGCGTCAGGTAAGCCGCCTGAGCCGGTACAGCCCGTTCAGCCTGTGGGTAACTCTGATATATCACCGTGCCATCTTCCGTGATAACAGAACGTAACGCGGAAAGTGTCGCGCGGTTGCCGCCGCTCGTCATCGTCTGATATTCCTGCGCTACTTCTAATGGCGTCAAACTAAGAGAACCCAGTAACATCGCTGGAACCTGCTGAATCACCTCCTCCGGTACACCAAGCCGGATCAAGGTGTTGCTGACATGATCAAGACCAACCGCCAATCCAAGATTCACTGTAGGAATATTCAATGAACTCGCCAGCGCATCTATTAACATGACACGCCCACGGAAACGACGGTCATAATTTCTCGGTTCCCAAACCTTACTGTTCGGCTGTTTTACCGCAAGAGGTTCATCCGCCAGCCAAGTATTCAACCGATATTGATCAGGTTCACTCAATGCTGCCAAATAAGTAGAAGGTTTTGCCAATGAACCAATTGAACGACGTGCCATCATCGCTCGGTTAAATCCAGCATACTGAGGTTGAGAACCACCAACCATCGCCCTGATTTCACCACTGATGCGATCGACAATCACCATTGCCCCTTCAAGGTCAGCAATTTTGCGGGTTTTTCTCAGGCTGGCAATCCCCTCTTCTACTGCGTTTTCAGCCGCATCCTGAGATACCGGGTCCAAAGTAGTGAAGATTTTCACGCCGGACAGGTCATTCACTCTATCCCCCAGTCTGTCCTGCAACTCCTTACGAACTAGCTGCATAAATGCCGGTTGTGGGGTAATAACACCACTTTTCGGTTTTACTCCCAATGGGCGAGCACTCAGTAACTTGTAAAGATCTTCATCAATAATTTGCTGATTTTGTAACAGCTTAAGTACTACATTACGACGTTGAAGAGCGAGTTTAGGATTACGCCACGGGTTATAAAGTGAAGCTCCTTTTACCATACCAACCAGCAATGCTTGCTGATCCAAACTCAATTCATCCACCGGGCGACCAAAATAATAGAGGCTCGCCAGTGGAAATCCTCGGATCTGCTCATCACCACTTTGGCCTAAATAAACTTCGTTCAGATACAGTTCGAGAATCCGATCTTTGCTGTAACGATAATCCATCAAAACCGCCATGTAAGCTTCATTTGCTTTACGCACCAAGGTACGTTCATTGGTCAGAAACAAGTTTCTGACCAATTGTTGCGTCAGGGTACTTCCTCCCTGAACAGTGCGCCCGGCAGTCACGTTAGCCAGAAACGCACGCCCGATAGAAAGGATGCGGATACCATCATGTTGATAGAAATGACGATCTTCTGTCGCCAGCAAGGTGTTGACCAGTAAATCAGGAAAACCAGAGCGCGGCACAAACAACCGCTGCTCCCCATTGGGTGACTGCAACATAGTAATCAGCTTCGGATCAAGACGGAAGAACCCAAACTGACGCTGATTTTCCAGATTTTCGATCCCCGCCAAACGGTTATCGCTAAAAGTCAGCAGAGCGTGGATCTGCCCCTCTTTGCTGTCTGGGAAATCAAATGGACGGCGCAGCATCTCAATGGTTTCACCTCTGACAGAAAACTCCCCAGGACGGGTAATTTTCGTCACCTGGCGATACTGCATGCCTTCCAGCAGATGTACCATCTCTTTTTTACTGTAGTTCATACCCGGTTCAAGGTTGACCATTCGGCCATAAACTGCCGCAGGTAACTCCCAAACTTTTCCGTCAATGCGGTCACGGATTTTGCCATCCAGATAAATACCATAAGCCACCAGTAATACGGCAAAAATAGTAAATATCTTGAATAACAGCCAGAACCAACGCCACTTTTTCTTCGGTGGATGGGAATACTTTCCTCTCTTTGTCATGGGTTGATCCTCTTCATTATCGTAGTCGTCATCTTCGTAACCATCATCATAATCATCCAACAAATGCCGTCTTTTCGATGGCGGTTTACGGCGGGACACCGGTTTCTTGCTTTTACGTCCGATTGGTTGATGATCTTCACCAGACATTCCAAAATTCTCCAAAGCCATTCAAACGCTGAATAATGGGTATTCATATCTTTTTTAATGAATTTATTCGCCTACAAGAAAGTTGTTAAATTCTATTACGAATATTTTTTTACCCGCCGAGTGGGTGCCGTATTTGCCGGATCATCCGGCCATAGATGTTTTGGATAGCGCCCCTTCATCTCTTTTTGCACTTCCCGATATGCCCCCTGCCAAAAAGCAGCCAAATCTTGCGTGATCTGCAATGGGCGCGGGGCCGGCGATAATAATTCAAGCACCAATGCTATCCGCCCTTTTGCCAACGATGGACTTTGCTGCTCTCCATACATTTCCTGCATCCGAACAGATAATACCGGTGGTTTATCACTGAAATAACGGATTGCTATCCGACTGCCGGTAGGGGCAGTGTAATAAATAGGCAGTTCATTATCCAGACACTGTTGTTGTTGCCAATCCAGCAAATTTTCCAGTGCTGGCAACAAATCAATCTGTTTCAGCCCTTTCAAATCACGCACACCAGTAAGGAACGGCATTAACCAATGATCAAGAGAAGCCATTAATACATCATTATCTACTGCCGGCCACTGCATTTCAGGCAACCATTTAGCCGCACATTGGATACGGATGCACAACTGAACTGCCGCTGGTGACCAGTTCAGTTCATGTAATCCCTCACTGCGTAACCAGTTTAGCAGGGCCTGTTGTAATTGCTCATCTGAAGGCTTTGCCAATCGTTGGGCTTTTACTGTCAAGCTGCCACATTGCAGCCGTTTCCATGCTCGCAACGTCCCTTTGTTATCATCCCATTCAACGACACTCTGCTCACTGAATAAATTCGGTTGTTGCTGTACCAGTCGTTCAATATCCAGAGGACAAGCTAGCAAAATACGCGCGTCAGGATTTCTGCTGTTTTGTAATAATGAAAGAGCCACCAGCCACGATTCGCTAGATAACTTTTCATCATCATCGATCATCACCCCCAAACCATTAGCCAGTTGAAAACGCCCTCCCTTATCCCGATTTTTGGCTATTCTGTCAGGGAAACCCTGGGCTAATAGCATTGCAGCAAATCCGCAGTCTGGCTCACCAAAATGATCACCCATATTTCTAGCTAACCGTTTTGCCCGCCGTAACCAATGAGCTTGTCGCTGCTCAACCCAATAAGTGATGTCCGACTGACCATCACGGGGCGGCTCCTCCAGAATCGCAGTCAGCATAGCGGCGGTTGCCAGCATATCGGCCCCTTGTTCCAACCCTGCACATAACATTGCAGCCAGGCGCGGATCACTACCGGATTCCGCCATTTTTCTGCCTCTGGACGTTAACTGACCATTGTTATTAACTGCACCTAACCGTAATAATAACGATTTGGCTACTGCCAAAGCTGCGTCAGGGGGAATATCTAGCCAGTGCAATTGGGAAATATCATGACACCCCCACTGCAATAAGGAGAACCATAAGCCACTGAGATCAGCATTCAGAATTTCGGGTTCACTATACTCTGCCGCTCTTTCTGCCTGTTCTTGGCTGAATAGATGCCAACAAATTCCCGCTTCCAACCGTCCTGCACGGCCAGCCCGTTGCGTCATAGAGGCTTGGCTGATGCGTTGAGTGATTAGGCGGGTCAATCCATTTTTGGGTTCAAAACGCGTCGTGCGTTCAAGGCCACTATCAACCACCAATCGAATACCTTCAATCGTTAAGCTGGTTTCGGCAATGTTGGTCGCCAAAACAACTTTACGGCGTCCACGTAGTGAAGGTTCGATAGCTTTTTGTTGTTCAGCCAATGACAACGCACCGTATAACAGGCACAAATCGGTATCCTCAGCAACTTTCCCGCTAAGAAGTCCAAATACCCGTTGAATTTCCCCGCTTCCCGGCAAAAACAATAGCACAGAACCTTGTTCCTGTTGGAGTAACCGTAATACAACCGTGGCTACACTCTGTTCAAAAGGTTGGTGAGCAGGCAAAGGACAATAATGTCTAGTCACAGGAAAGCTTCGTCCTTGAGAAGTCACCACTGGCGCATCAGGTAACAAAGCAGAGAGCCGCTGATTATCCAGTGTGGCTGACATGATCAAAACGCGCAGATCATCCCGCAACCCTACCTGTACATCCAGCAACAATGCCAGAGCCAAATCAGCCTGCAAACTGCGCTCATGGAATTCATCCAGAATCACCAGAGAAACCCCTGTTAGCATGGGATCTTGCTGCAACATGCGGGTTAAAATGCCTTCTGTTACCACTTCAAGGCGAGTAATTGCACTCACTTTTGCTTCTGTACGCATCCGGTAACCCACGGTCTGCCCGATATTTTCATTCAGTTGAGCAGCAAGGCGATTGGCGACACTGCGAGCAGCAATCCGCCGTGGTTCTAACATGATGATACGCCCAGAGAAATCGGCTTTTTTCAGAATTTCCAATGGCAAAGCCGTCGACTTCCCGGCACCGGCCGGAGCATGAAGCAGGACCTGTTGTGAACTTTTCAACGCACTCAGGACAGGTTCGACGACCTCATATACAGGCAATAAAGACACAAACACTCCATACAAAGAAAGTTAACTTTCAACCGCCGGCATTGTAGCATTGCCTGCTTCAATCTTATGCCATCAGTCATTCAGGAGTTTTTATGGAATTCCATCCGCCCTTACAATCCGCCACACTAATTCGTCGCTATAAACGTTTCCTGGCTGATGTCATCACACCGGAAGGTGAAACACTGACTATCCACTGTGCCAATACGGGTGCAATGACTGGCTGTGCGACACCGGGAGATACGGTTTGGTATTCCACCTCTGATAATCCAAAACGTAAATACCCCAACAGTTGGGAATTGACAGAAACACAGGATGGTCACTGGATTTGTGTCAATACGCTCAGAGCAAATGATTTAGTCGCCGAGGCTATTGCACAAAATGCCATTCCAGAATTTTCTGAATATCAAAAAACCAGTCGGGAAGTGAAATATGGCAAAGAGAACAGCCGGATAGATCTACTGTTACAAGCAGAACAACAAGTTAATTGCTATATTGAAGTGAAATCAGTGACACTGCTCCAAGAAAATTGTGGCTATTTCCCAGATGCTGTCACGACCCGCGGACAGAAGCACTTGCGGGAATTGCAACACATAGCAGAGCAAGGGCAAAGAGCAGTTTTATTTTTTGCTGTTTTGCATTCTGGGATCAATCAGGTCGCCGCGGCTGCACATATTGATCATAATTATTCATCTCTTTTGGAACAAGCGCAAAACTCTGGGGTCGAAGTTATCTGTTACCAGGCCAACATGACGGGAAAAGGGATGGTTTTAGGCGATAAGTTAACTTTTTTACTGAAATGATTAACTTACCGATTCACCTAATATTTGCAGCTAGGTTGTACAAGGTGTAAAGGCATGCAATACATTTGCTTCCACACCATAGTGAAACTAATGGCAGGAACAATTGCCAACCCATGTTCCATCTGCTATTTATAGCGGCCTGTTTTTTTCCCCGCTAGGGGTTTGTTTGATAGTGCGTGTGTAGGAGAAGTATTATGCAAGAAGGGCAAAAACGTAAAACCTCGTCCTTAAGCATTCTCGCCATCGCTGGGGTAGAACCTTACCAAGAAAAGCTAGGTGAAGAATACATGAACGATGCCCAGTTGGCGCATTTCAAGCTAATTCTTGAAGCATGGCGCAATCAGCTCAGGGATGAAGTAGATCGTACTGTATCTCATATGCAAGATGAGGCAGCGAACTTCCCTGATCCAGTTGACCGTGCGGCGCAGGAAGAAGAATTCAGTCTTGAATTACGTAACCGCGATCGTGAGCGTAAATTGATTAAGAAGATCGAGAAAACCCTGAAAAAAGTCGAAGATGACGATTTCGGTTTTTGTGAATCCTGTGGCATTGAGATCGGCATCCGTCGTTTGGAAGCCCGTCCAACCGCAGATTTGTGTATTGATTGTAAAACTCTGGCCGAAATCCGTGAAAAACAGATGGCTGGCTAATTAATGGTGCTCTGAATACGGCGTCTTCATGACGCCGTATAAATCCCCATATGATAAAATCTGAACGTTCCCGGGCTTATATTGGGCGTTTCGCCCCATCTCCTTCTGGTGACCTGCATTTTGGTTCATTAATCACTGCCATTGGCAGCTATTTGCAAGCCCGTGCTTGCCAAGGAAAGTGGCTGATACGTATTGATGATATTGATCCGCCTAGAGAAGTTCCCGGTGCTGCCGGCCGTATTCTTCACGCACTTGAGCATTACGGTTTACATTGGGATGGTGAAATTCTCTATCAATCTCAGCGCCATGAGGCTTACCGTCATCTCCTTAATCAATTGCAACAACAAGGGTTAAGCTATTACTGCACCTGTACCCGTCAACGCATTCACCAGATTAATGGTTTTTATGACAGAAACTGTCGTGAATTAAATCTGCCTGTTGATCATGCCGCAATTCGATTCAAACAGCGTCATCCGGTTTACGGTTTTGAAGATAAGTTGCAAGGATATCTGAACACCGATCCGGTCATGGCCGAAGAAGATTTTATCATTCATCGTCGCGACGGTTTATTCGCCTATAATTTAGTGGTTGTTATTGATGATGATTACCAAGGGGTGACCGAAGTGGTAAGAGGGGCTGATTTGATCGAACCAACCGTCCGTCAGATTGCGCTTTATCAGCAGTTAAATCTCAAAATACCTGACTATATTCATTTACCACTCGCTCTGAATAAGGATGGCAATAAACTTTCCAAACAGAATCATGCTCAACCGATCCCATTAGATGATCCCCGGCCATTACTGATTGAAGTATTATCTTTCCTTAATCAATCTGTTATAGAAAACTGGCAAGATCTTTCCCGTGATCAATTGTTGAAAAAAGCAACAGCGCATTGGGATCTGGACCGAATTCCACAACAAGGTAAAATACACAGGTAACATGAATAAAGTGACGGTTAGTCATAACAACCATTCTCAAAAAATACACAGTAGGCTATGATTAGCCGCTGTTTTTTATTTGTTTTATATGATTAGTTACTTATCGAGGTGTACCATTTTTAACCGAGTAGCAAATTTCTGCCGTAACTTATTGATCCGCGAAGGGAAAACCAACCGCGAACCACAGGCAGCCAGTGAAAGATCAGTCACCGGATCTAACAGTTCTACTCAGGAAGAGTACGTAACTCTTCACTCTAATCGCCAAAACCCTTATCAACCCTTATCCAATATGAAAACACCAAGGGAGGTTGAACAGGAGAATCCCCATTCGGATTTATCGATAACGATAATTCCACGGGAACAACATAGTATTTCCCGCAGAAACATCAGTGAAAATGCACTGAAAGTCCTTTATCGTCTGAATAAATCCGGCTTTGAAGCCTATCTGGTTGGCGGTGGTGTTCGTGATTTATTACTCGGTACGAAACCGAAAGATTTTGATATTGCCACCAGTGCAACGCCAGAACAGGTGCGTAAATTATTTCGTAACTGCCGTCTGGTTGGACGCCGATTTCGCTTAGCTCATATTATGTTTGGTCAGGAAGTGATTGAAGTCGCAACATTCCGTGGTCCACATGAACAAACGGGTTCTGATGATAAAAATCAGTCACAACAAGCACAAAGCGGTATGCTACTGCGGGATAACATCTTCGGTTCAATTGAAGAAGATGCTATGCGCCGCGATTTCACCATAAACAGTCTCTATTACGCCATCAATGATTTCTCTCTGCGTGATTATGCCGGTGGCCTTCATGATCTGGAAACCGGTGTTATCCGTTTAATTGGCGATCCAGAAACCCGTTATCGGGAAGATCCAGTCAGAATGCTGCGTGCAGTTCGCTTCGCCAGCAAACTGGATATGACCATCAGCGAAGATACTGCCGAGCCTATTTCCCGTCTGGCTTTTCTGCTGAGTAATATTCCACCCGCTCGTCTGTTTGAAGAATCGTTAAAACTGTTGCAAACCGGTCAAGGCTACAGCACTTATAAACTTCTGCGCGAATACCGCCTGTTTCAACCGCTATTCCCATTGGTTCAACGCTATTTCACCGCAAATAACGATTCGCCTATGGAACGTATGCTCAATCAGGTTTTGAAGAATACCGATTACCGGTTACAAAATGATAAACGGGTTAACCCGGCGTTTTTGTTCGCCGCAATGCTCTGGTATCCACTGGTTGAACATGCGGAAAAACTGTCTCAAGAAGGTGGCTTGGCTTACTACGATGCTTTTGCATTGGCCATGAACGATATTCTGGATGAGCAATGCCACTCCATTGCCATTCCTAAGCGCCTGACAACCATCATGCGTGATATCTGGCAATTACAGTTACGTCTGCCACGCCGTCATGGTAAACGGGCAAATAAGCTGATGGAACACCCTAAATTCCGTGCTGCCTATGATTTGCTGGAACTGAGAGCCAATGTTGAAAATCGCAATGAGCTAAAAGATCTTGTCCATTGGTGGGGAGAATTTCAGCAAGTCAATGCATCACAGCAACGGAGTATGATTTCCGAACTGGGCAGTGAGATTGTCCGTCGTCGTACACGACCTCGCCGTCACTATAAACCAAGACTGAGCAGGAACAGTTGATAAATTATGGCTCGTGTTTATATCGCTGTTGGTAGCAATCTGGCAGAACCTATGCAGCAAGTAAAAAATGCACTTGCTGCATTAAAAGACTTACCAGAAACAGAATTTATTACCTGCTCCTCGCTGTATCGTACTAAACCGATGGGGCCGCAGAATCAACCTGATTTTCTGAATGTGGCAGTCGCATTGGAAACCACGCTAACACCGGAAGAATTACTCAATCACACTCAGGCGATTGAACTGGCCCAGGGACGGGTAAGAAAAAATGAACGCTGGGGGCCAAGAACACTTGATCTGGATATCATGCTGTTTGGTGATCAGGTGATTAATACCGAACGCTTGACAGTCCCCCACTACGGACTAAAACAGCGCGAATTTATGCTCTACCCGTTAGCTGAGATTGCCCCTGATCTCATATTTCCTGATGGGGAAGCTTTATCTGAAAGACTGAAACATATCCCAGAAAACGGCCTGGCACTCTGGCTGCAACCGCAGTCCTCTGATTCTAATCATTACATATAAGGATCTCAGTTCAGTCCGTGGCCGATTTCTGTATATAACAAGAAAAATTGCAGGAGAAGGAAGATAGATGATGAAACCAATGACCATGACTGATCTGAATCAGCTCAAAAAAGAAAAACGTAAATTCGCGACTATTACCGCTTATGACGCCAGCTTTGCCCACCTGTTTGCCGAACAAGGCATTGATGTCATGCTGGTTGGTGACTCACTGGGTATGACTGTGCAAGGGGCTGATACCACTATTCCAGTGACGGTTGAAGATATCGTCTATCATACTCGTTGCGTCCGTGCCGGAGCACCTTATACTTTTATTATTGCCGATATGCCCTTCATGAGTTATGCCACACCAGAGCAGAGTTGCGAAAACGCTGCCAAGCTTATGCGTGCTGGCGCTAACATGGTGAAACTTGAAGGCGGTAGCTGGTTATACGATACCATTAGCATGCTTACCGAGCGTTCTGTACCCGTTTGCGCTCATTTAGGGCTAACTCCCCAGTCAGTCCATATTCTGGGCGGTTATAAAGTTCAAGGACGTGATGAAGTATCAGCGAATCAATTGATAAAAGATGCAATTACCTTAGAAAAGGCGGGCATACAACTGCTAGTACTAGAATGCGTACCCGTTGAATTGGCTAAACGTATCACCGATGAATTACAGATCCCGGTAATTGGTATTGGCGCTGGTAATGTGACTGATGGGCAAGTTTTAGTGATGCATGACGTACTAGGCATTACAGCAAATCCGCCTAAATTTGCGAAAAACTTCCTTGAAGAAACAGGAAATATACGTGACGCCATCCGCTTATATAAAGAACAGGTGGAAAGCGGTACCTACCCTGGAAAAGAACACTCATTTTATTAATAAATTACCCTTGTTAGCCCGAAGGCTGTAAACACATTAAGGAGTATTAAGCAATGCTGATTGTCGAGACTGTACCGATTCTACGCCGTGAAATCCGCCGCTGGCGTCAGGAAGGAAAACGCATTGCACTAGTGCCAACAATGGGTAACTTGCACGACGGCCATATGACGTTAGTCGATACAGCCAAAGGGCAAGCAGATATTGTGATCGTCTCTATTTTCGTCAACCCGATGCAGTTTAATCGTCAGGATGATCTGGCAAGATATCCCCGTACTTTACAGGAAGATTGCGAAAAACTTCATCAACACGGTGTCGATCTGGTATTTGCTCCTGCTGATAAGGAAATATACCCTGATGGAATGGAACATCAGACTTATGTTGAAGTTCCTAGACTTTCTACCATGCTGGAAGGGGCCAGTCGTCCCGGTCATTTCCGTGGTGTTTCAACCGTGGTGAGCAAACTGTTCAATCTAGTACAACCCGATTTAACCTATTTTGGCGAAAAAGATTTTCAACAATTGCAGCTTATTCGCAAAATGATTGCCGACCTGGCTTATGATATTACGCTGGTTTCAGTACCCACGGTGCGTAACCAAAGTGGCCTGGCTCTCAGTTCACGTAATAACAATTTAACAGCCGATGAACATCAAATCGCCCCAGAACTCAGCAAGATAATGCGATCTATCGCTGAAAAAATGGCACAGGGTGAACGTCACACAGAACAGTTGCTCATTCAAGCTTCTTCACAGCTACACGAAGCGGGCTTTGTACCTGATGAGTTGTTTATCCGTGACGCCGAAACATTGGCGCCGTTAAATACCGAAAGTAAACAAGCCGTTATTCTAATAGCTGCCTGGTTAGGGCAGACCCGTTTGATTGATAATCAGCAGGTAGATTTAACGCAATAATCGCCGTTGTATCAGGCGTTATTGATGCAAAAAGGTTCTAAATTGTCATCTAATCAGGAGAAAAACCATGTTGCGCACGATGCTACAGGGGAAATTGCACCGGGTGAAAGTCACTCAGGCAGATTTGCATTATGAAGGTTCCTGTGCAATTGATCAGAATTTCATGGATGCAACCGGTATTCTGGAATATGAAGCTATTGATATCTATAACGTGGATAACGGCGAGCGTTTTTCCACTTATGCTATTGCCGCTGAACGTGGTTCTAGAATAATTTCAGTTAACGGAGCAGCAGCACGGCGTGCTGCGGTAGGTGATAAGCTAATTATTTGTTCATATGTACAAATCCCTAACGAAGATGCCCATCACCATAAGCCTAATATCGCTTACTTCGACGGTGATAATATTATGAGCCGTATAGCTAAAGCTGTGCCAGTTCAGGTAGCTTAAATATTAATTTAAGCGCTCAATAATGGGTAGGCTATGAAGACATTGCAAATGAATTTCCCCTACCCATTCATCACCACTTAATAACAAAAAAATCTACAATTAAGTCCTCAATCCCCGCCCTGTTTCAATTAAATACCAGGCAACAAGATAAAAAACCACAATAAATGCAGTCAAAACACTTAATGTAATTATCAAAGAAACATCAGTAATTCCCAGGAAACCATAACGGAAACCACTAATCATATAAACGATCGGGTTCAGCTTGGAAACCGCTTGCCAAAATGGGGGTAATAATGTCAATGAATAAAACACCCCACCAAGATAGGTCAGTGGCGTTAATACGAAGGTCGGAATAATGCTAATATCATCAAATGTTTTAGCAAAAATCGAATTCAGCAAACCACCGAGTGAGAACAGAATGGAGGTCATCAATAACGTGACAACAATCATCCACCACGCATGAATATGAAGCGGTACAAAAAATAGAGAAACCAATGTCACCAGAATACCGACGCAGACACCACGGGCAACACCACCACCAACAAAACCCACAATAACTATGTGTGTCGGAACCGGCGCTACCAATAATTCCTCAATACTGCGCTGGAATTTCGCGCCAAAGAAAGAGGAAGAAACATTGGCATAAGAGTTAGTAATCACCGCCATCATAATAAGGCCAGGGACAATAAACTGCATATAATCGACACCCCCCATTTCTCCAATACGCGAACCAATCAAGCTACCGAAGATAACAAAATAGAGCGACATAGTAATAACCGGCGGTAATAAAGTCTGTACCCAAATACGACCAAAACGGGTAATTTCTTTAATCCAGATAGTTTTTAGCGCCACCCAGTACAACTGAATCATTGACTATCTCCTTACTTGTTATTCACCAAGCTAACAAACAACTCTTCCAGACGGTTCGCTTTATTACGCATACTCAAAATATGAATCCCCTGAGCACTTAATTGGGTAAATACGCTATTTATTCCCTGACCACGTTGAACATCCACTTCCAAAGTCGAGGCATCCAGCAGTCGATAATCATATCCTACCAGTTCAAGAATTGGGTTTTGCATTGCCAGATCGAAGAAGAATGTTTCTGATTCCACCCGACTGAGTAAATTTTTCATACTGGTATTTTCCACCAATTCACCATGCTGAATAATACCAATATTACGGCACAGCATTTCTGCTTCTTCTAAATAGTGAGTCGTTAGAATAATTGTCGTTCCCTGTGCATTCAGCTGTTGCAAAAAACTCCACATAGAGCGACGAAGTTCAATATCAACACCGGCAGTCGGTTCATCAAGGATCAATAATTTAGGCTGATGCATTAAAGCACGTACAATCATCAGACGCCGTTTCATCCCACCAGACAGACGAATCGCCCGTTGATTACGTTTTTCCCACAGATCTAACTGCGACAGATAGGTTTTCGCTCTGGCTTGAGCCACTTTTCGCGGCACACCATAGTAACCGGCCTGATTGAGAACAATCTGCAACACCGTCTCAAACGGGTTAAAATTAAATTCCTGCGGAACAAGACCTAACTGGCGTTTAGCATTCACAATATCAGTATCAATATCATAGCCAAACACCTTAACCTTACCGCTGCTTTTGTTTACCAGAGAGCTAATAATGCCGATTGTGGTGGACTTCCCTGCACCATTCGGACCCAATAATGCGTAGAAGTCTCCAATTTCCACATTCAGGTCTATCCCACGCAGCGCCTTAACACCATCAGTGTAGGTCTTAGTAAGCTGCGTTAACTCCAATGCATAAGTCATAAATTACAAAACACCTTTATTATCTGGTCGCTTTTGCGTGCAATATGAAAACATAATGCTCCTTTTCTGCCTGACTTTCTTTGCAAAAACAGCAGAAAGATTAAAAACAAACAGCAACAAAATATTAAAATTTTAATTGATGTTGTATATGATTCTATCTTAAAGAAACACTACCAGGCTATGAATCATGATGAAAAAAATAGAAGAGCTGCTTGCCAATAACAAGCAGTGGTCAGAATCGGTTAACGGAGAAAACCCAAATTTTTTCAAAGAATTAGCAAAAGCACAAAAACCTCGATTCTTATGGATTGGTTGTTCAGACAGCCGGGTACCCGCAGAAAAACTAATTGATGCCGCCCCCGGTGACTTATTTGTTCACAGAAATGTTGCAAATCTGGTTATTCATACTGACTTAAATTGTCTTTCAGTTATTCAATATGCAATAGATGTACTGGAAGTTGAACATATCATTATCTGCGGACACTACGGTTGCGGTGGTATCGAAGCCGCGATTGATGGCACCGAACTGGGATTGATTAACAACTGGCTGCTACATATCCGTGATCTTTGGTATAAACACAGTTCTATGCTAGGTGAATTACCCCCCAATGAACGTCTGAACCGTCTGTGCGAAATTAACGTTGTTGAGCAGGTATATAACCTTGGTCACTCAACTATTATGCAATCAGCATGGAAACGGGGCCAGAAAGTGATGATCCACGGTTGGGTTTACGGTATTCATAATGGTCAATTGCAAGATCTAGAAGTGACGGCTGATAGTCGTGAAAAACTGGAACTTGCTTATCGTCAAACTGTATCTAAATTGACGAATAAGAAGTAAGTTTTCAGGTAACTAACAAAATACGCTGTAGAAAAGGTTATATTTAACCTTTTCTATAGTGTAATTAAGCAAAGATTTATACAGATTTTCATTTTATTAAATCGCTGCCTATTTAAATCTCAAGTATTTATTTTGATTTCTTTATTTTACGAATGTACGCATATGGTAATAAAAAGAAAACAACGTAATTCATGATAAATATATTCATCATCTAACGTTTCATAACTCTGCTACACATGACCCTCTTCAACCCATTGTTATGCATAGAATTATGAGTGATGTAAGATGTAGCACTATTTTGGAATCTTATTTAGCGTTTTTTACTAAAATAAGGAATGTTTCAAATTTTCCTTGAATGGACAAAATAGTTCATGAAAAAGAACATTTTTATGGGCTATTGAATCACATTATCTGTAGTAACAATGTTGACACTTAGGTAAAACCACTCTACAGTGTCAACAATGTGATAACCGTTACTTGCGAGGAAAGTGCTATGCTCACTCATGTCAGAAAAATTGGAAACTCTGTTGGTACTATTATTCCAGCTCAGCTATTGAAATCCCTCCACCTGAAAGAGGGTGACCAATTATCAATTGTCGAAGAACAAGGAAAAATTGTAATCTCTGCGGTAAACCATCGTCCCAAGTATAAATTGGCCGATCTACTCGCTCTATGTGACTCAGAAGCACCGATGCCTGAAATATTAAAAGAATGGGATGCTAGTAAACCTGTAGGGAATGAAGTGTAATGGCAATATTTCAACGAGGGGATATTATTGAAGCTTGCTTAAACCCAGTCGCGGGTCAAGAACTGCAAGGTGACAAAAGACCATGCTTAGTAATAAGTCCATACAATTTTAACAAATTAGGTTTAACAATTATTGCTCCTATAACACAAGGAGGAAATTATGCCAGGTTCGCAGGTTTTGCCGTGACATTAATGGGCACCGGTACACAGAATCAAGGAGTGCTATTAGCGAATGGCATTCGTTCCGTCGATCTAAATGCAAGACAGGCAAGAAAAATTGAAGAGGCACCGACGTCTGTAGTTAATGAAATTTTAGCCATGGTGTCCAGCATATTGGAATAAATTCTACTGTCAATCAGGGATATCTGCCGATATGGTTCTACGACCGGAAGCCATATTAGGCACCAGTGCCGAAATGTAGATAGGGACGCAGCCCTCTACACACCATGCCTGAATCAAAAAGCCAAAAACGGCAACCTAAAAGTTGCCGCTTTCAAATGAGATAAAAACTACTCTTCTAACAAAACCACATGGCCGATATAAGGCAAATGACGGTAAAGTTGCGCATAATCGATACCATAACCCACCACAAATTTATCCTCAATTGAGTAACCAATCCACTCAACCGGAACATTAACTTCACGGCGGGAAGGTTTATCCAGCAAAGTACAGATTGCCAGTGATTTTGGCTCACGCAGCGCCAAAATTTCACGCACTTTATTCAGGGTATTACCTGAATCAATAATATCTTCTACAATTAGTACATGCTTACCGCGAATATCCTCGTCCAGATCTTTCAGGATTTTCACATCACGCGTGGAATTCATACCGCTACCGTAACTAGAAGCCGTCATAAAGTCGACTTCATGAGGGATCTGAATTTCACGGCATAAATCAGCCATAAAAATAAATGAACCTCTCAGCAATCCGACCAATACCAGCTCACTACCGCCGTCACGATAGTGTTCAGTAATCTGTTTTCCCAGTTCAGCAATACGCTGCTTAACCTCCTGTTCGGAGATCATAACTTCTACAGTGTGTTTCATTATAAATATAACCAGTTGTTTTTAAAAAAATAATCATGATAAAGCACGGTGAAAATCATGATTATTAGTATGCCGATTGATACTCCGTTCTTTTGAGCGGATAAGATACAGCTAACCAACAAATCGTTCTAGCGACTCTAATATTTTGCGTTTCTGACCACGTTTCATCGTCGGGGAACATTTAACCGCCTTATAAACTTCACACATATAATAATCAGCGATTTTACCCTTAACAATATTATGATAATCAGTGCTGATCCTTCCCTTAATATCGTTAATATCAAATGCCGCATGAGCATCTATACAATTAATAAACGAATCCCATTGCAAAAACTTATGATCTTTTTGAGGCAGATCAACCTGACATTGAAGAAGCTCCTGCCGTAATTGGATAAATTGGCTGATTTTAGAATTAATTATCAGAACAAGCAGCGGCTCAAAGCAGCAAACCAACAAATATTTTAACTTTGGAGGCGTTGTAAAAGAACAGTGAAGATAAAGAACATCTCCTATAGCCAAACTCTGCCGGGCTAAAAAATCTGCCCTAAAAGATGCAGGAAATTTGTCACCAAGATTAGTCATCAGCTACTCAGCAGAAGTCAGATAAGCAACTAATTTGTCACCATCTTTGCAACTGGCAGCTATCACTTCCAATGGAATCTCACCATTCTGGTCAGCGGCCATCCAAACGCTATCGTGACTGATATCACGTATTTCTTTAAAAGAAAGATTCCCATACTTCTCAATTGCTTCATTTATGCAATCAATATCTGAATCACTGAATACATCTTCATTGAAATTACGTAACGCATGCACCTGATGATTTCCAGTACTGCCGTCTACTGACAAAGCTGATCGAATAATATCAATGTCACACCCATTTGGAATAAAGCGCCCGTCACCTCTGGCTATCTTTATAATATCATAAGCATTTTCTGCGACAGGCCCATCTTTCATCGCAAGATAGTTATCACCGGTAATAAGCCGTCCATAATGTTCTAAATGGAGCCTGTCAGCAAAATACAGAATTTTACCCACATGATAAATATCAGGGATTGGCGCTACAGAGGCAACATACAGAATAGCCTCTACAGCCTTTTCTGAGTCAAACCTTACATTAAGCATCTCAACACCTTCATTTAAACAGGACAAATAACACTCAAAAATCTGCGTCTATTTTAGTGCCTACAGCAATCACTGTACAACGCTTTGTGGTGTTCTATTGATGCCGACCACCACCATGGCCTAAAAAACACGATAAAACAAAATCAATGGCAATGTGAGCAAAATTATTTACTGACAGTAAAACCCACCATCATGCCAGTATCTTCATGTTCCAGTAGATGACAGTGCGCCATAAATGGGTGTTTTGCTCCCGCCGTATGCTTGAACTGAACCAACACTTCACTCTCTTTACCTTCCACATGAACAATGTCTTTCCAACCACTGCGGTGAGCGGCAGGTTTGCGGCCATTTTCACTCAAAATACGAAAACGGGTGCCGTGGATATGGAACGGATGCAACATCATATCGCCAACCCCCGAAATCACCCAACGTTCATACTGCCCCTGTTTCACATCAAAAGCCGGTTCCATCATGGAGAAAGCCCGTCCATTAATGGTATTCGCATGATGGAAATTTAGTTCACCACCATGATGCATATCTCCGTGGTTCATATTCCCATGATGCATTCCCATACCCGCCATAGCTCGCTCACCGTAGCGCTCAGACAGCAACATCATTCCCTGCATATCCAGACGACTATCCATCGCCAGATGTAAACGACGCCTATTCAAACCACTAAAAGAAGGCAATGCAGGAAGCGTTGCAAGCTGCTCCGACAGTATTGTGCGGCTAGAAAAAAGCTGAGGTCGAATGCGTAAAACCGGCAGGGGCCGATCAAATGGTGGTAATGTCATTCCTATCTGAACCACAGGTAACGTCACCAGATCGAAAGATGTGCCATCCGAAGCATCTATTACTACTTCAAAACGTTCCCCCGCCAGAATCGGTAACTCATTAACCGCAACCGGTTCCGCTAACAAACCACCATCACTGGCAACAACATACAATTGACGGCCATCACTAGTCGCAATATTGAGGCTACGAGCGTTACAGCCATTTAGCAAACGCAGACGTAACCAGCCGCGCGGTGCAGTATGTTGGGGCAAAATAACACCGTTAGTCAGTATCATATCGCCAAACCAACCAACAGCAGCGCTCATCACATCCAGTTGATAATCAATCTGACCAGCGTTATTCAAGCGCTTATCCTGCAACATCACCGGAATATCATCCACACCCCACCGGTTTGGTAAACCCGTATTAATACTATTCTCATCTTCAATCAGTACTAATCCTCCAAGCCCCATTGCCACCTGATAACCCGTCTTGCCATGCGTATGCGGATGGAACCAACAAGTCGCTTCCGGTTGTTCAGGAGTAAAACTGACCGTCCGGTTCCCTCCTGGCGCAATCATCGCATGCGGGCCACCATCGGCTTCGCCAGTAATTTCCAAGCCATGCCAATGAACCGTGGTCTCTTCTGGTAGATGATTACGAATATCAATAGTGACAGGTTTACCTGAAATCAATTTCAGTGCCGGACCTAGTAAATCACCGTTGTAACCCCAAGTTTTAGTCACCGTTCCTACTTTAAAACTGGATTTTCCCGCTTTGATTTCAATAGCGATTTTACCTGTCGCATCTGGCTCTAGTTGTGGAGGGATAGGTAATACCGGATAAGATTCAGCAAAGGAGAAACGGCTCCATGCAGGCAATATACTGGATACACCCATAACGGCACTTAATCTGATAAAATCACGTCGTTGCATATTCACCTCCTGGTTAAATCAACCCAAAAAATAGACAACAAAAAAACATCTCATAAAGGAAACGTAAGGGCTACCCTTACAGGAAGGTCAAGCGAAGGGAATGTGATTTAAGTCGATCTTTACAGTAATTTTAAAAAATAAATTTTACCTAACAAAGATATTAATATGTTAACGTAATATGACATTGATTGATTATAATAATACAAATGCGAAAATTAGCTCTCTTGACTTACATACTGGTTCTTTTCGGTTTTTCCCACCCCGCAAAAGCGCTGACAGAAAATGAAGCTGAAGATCTGGCCGATCTGACAGCGGTGTTTATCTACCTGAAATATGACTGTGGTTACAGCCAAATTCCTGACCGGGAAATTAAACGAGCCATTATTTATTTTGCTCAACGTAATAAGTGGGATTTGACCAATTACAACAGCCAATTGATGGATAGACTCAATGAAGAAAGCTATCAGGATCTGAAAGGTATTTACCTCTCCAATGCGATAAAATGCCATGCCCTCGCCAGAGATTCGTTGAGCCTATTTGCCTACGTGAAGTAGTTCCGCCCCTCATACCCGTTAAGGGGTAAATTTCACCGTGCAACTGTGAGGATTGTTGGCTATTATGTGAGCCCAATTTTCACGGCCATCACAGTGGAGGAAAGCCGCGGCATGTCACAAAAAGAAACTTGGTACGAAACCCTGCACGCCAATTTTGGTCAGTATTTTTCCGTCGATAAAGTGCTTTATCACGATAAAACTGAGCATCAGGATTTGATCATCTTTGAAAATGCGGAGTTAGGCCGCATCATGGCGCTGGATGGCACAGTACAAACGACTGAACGTGATGAATTTATCTACCACGAAATGATGGCTCATGTTCCTTTGTTCGCCCACAGGAACGCTAAACACGTGCTGATTATCGGCGGTGGTGA
The DNA here is from genome assembly GCF_020387775.1 of Photorhabdus antumapuensis. Taxonomy (NCBI): domain Bacteria; kingdom Pseudomonadati; phylum Pseudomonadota; class Gammaproteobacteria; order Enterobacterales; family Morganellaceae; genus Photorhabdus; species Photorhabdus antumapuensis. Next base: position 133,557 of record NZ_JAHZMK010000052.1, on the reverse strand, counting down.
TGGCGGTATGTTACGTGAAGTCTGCCGTCATCAATACCTTGAAAGCATCACTATGGTTGAAATCGATGCTGGCGTAGTTGAATTCTGCCGTCAGTATCTGCCTAACCATAATGCCGGTGCTTATGATGATCCACGCTTCAATCTTATCATTGACGATGGTGTTAATTTCGTTAATACCACCGATCAGAAATTCGATGTCATTATCTCCGACTGCACGGACCCGATCGGGCCTGGTAAAGGATTATTCACATCGGAATTCTATCAAGGTTGCCAACGTTGTCTGAATGAAGGTGGCATTTTTGTTGCCCAGAATGGCGTCTGTTTTCTACAACAGGATGAAGCGGTAACCAGCCATAAAAAATTGAGCAACTATTTTGCCGACAGCAGTTTCTATCAGGCTGCGATTCCAACCTATTACGGCGGAATAATGACCTTTGCCTGGGCAAGCCAGAACCCGGCACTACGCCATATGGATCTGGCAACATTGCAACAGCGCTTTGACAACGCAAGTTTTACCTGCCGTTACTACAATCCAGCCGTTCATGTAGGTAGCTTTGCTCTACCGCAATATCTGCTGGATGCCCTATCCGAGAACCCATAATCACCCATTAGCCAGGAGGTGAAATAAATTGCACAAGCTGAAATTGCACGGCTTTAATAACCTGACAAAAAGCCTGAGTTTTTGTATTTACGATATCTGCTATGCAAAAAGCCAAGCCGATCGGGATAGTTATATCGCCTACATTGACGAACAATATAACGCTAATCGTTTAACGGAAATTCTTAGCGAAACCTGTTCGATCATTGGTGCAAATATTCTGAATATTGCCCGCCAGGATTATGAGCCACAAGGGGCAAGCGTTACCATACTAGTCAGCGAAGAACCAATGGACCCAAAGGATGTAGACAATACTGAAAACCCAGGTCCGTTACCCGATTCTGTCGTTGCCCATTTGGATAAGAGTCATATCTGTGTTCATACTTATCCAGAGAGCCATCCGGGCGGTGGTATATGCACTTTCCGGGCTGATATTGAAGTATCAACCTGCGGTGTTATTTCACCTCTCAAAGCGCTGAACTATCTGATCCACGAATTGGAATCAGATATTGTCACGATGGATTATCGCGTGCGTGGCTTCACCAGAGATGTGAATGGCGTGAAGCACTATATTGATCATGAAATCAGCTCTATTCAGAATTATATGACCGAAGAAGTACAATCACAGTATTACATGATGGATGTCAATATTTATCAGGAAAATTTATTTCATACAAAAATGATGCTAAAAGAATTTGACCTGAATGATTGTTTATTTAATGCCACACCAGAGCAATTAAGTGAAACTGAAAAGCTGGAAATTACCCATCTCTTAAAAAAAGAGATACAAGAAATTTACTATGGACGTAATTTACCCGCTGTTTAACTTTCACTAACTTATTATTTAACCTGAGGTTTGCTTAAGAAGGGGACTCAGTGCCTGAAGCACGATCAAAGTTTTTGCTAGATAAAACAAAATCGTGGAGATCCTCAGGCATATCTAATTTAGAAGAACTTTACTGCTGCGTCGATGACTTTTGCCAAATTGGTCAGCTACACCCTGATGTTAACCTTGAAGCAAAGGGCGCTCATTCCCCTCTGTGCTTTTCTTTCGTCACGCAAAGCTGAAACCCATGGGATCGCTTTTATTGATTCAACCAAAATTGCCGTTTGTCACAACCTCCGTATTCCCCGTCATCGCGTATTTAAGGGCGTCGCACAGCGAGGGAAAACGAGTACAGGCGGTTTTATGGCTTTAAACTTCATCTGATTATCAATGATTGTGGTGAACTTTTGGCGGTTAAGTTGACCTCAGGAAATAAAGATGATCATCATCCAGTCAAAGCACGGGTACAAGGGTTAACAGGGTGTTTGTATGGCGATAAAGGGGATTTGTCACAGGCCTTGGCGCATTCAAGACACCGCAGTCAGCTCGGTTTTTTATTGGAAATCGTCGCGGGCTTAATTGCTTATACACTCCAACCTAAAAAACCAAGCTTGAATTTACGGGATTGTGATATCGCTATTTTTAAACGAAGCTGAGGTTAGTCATGTCACTTTGGTATTCTTAAAAGAAAAAACCCGCTGTTAGCGGGCTTTTCATGGTTTTGATAGAGGAATTATCTTACGAGTGTTTCGACAGCTCACGCCGAGCCAATTCAGCCAAGAATCCGCTGCGGCTATGATACTCACGATGTGAGTTCACATATTCATCAATTCTACCCAACAAAAGTTGGGGCATAGTAATGTTTAGCTTGATGGCTTTTCCATCGTATTTAGTTAAATCCATGTCAACATAAGCCCAACTGCCGCCGGTGCAATCTTCATTGCTTAGATGGTCAGCAACAGTTCTGGCTTGTGCTGGAGCCTCACCCTTTTCGCTCATGTATTCAAAATAAGTATCTAATGCGTTTTGAGCATCGCTAATAGCGTCGTCAATGGTATCGCCAGCAAAGTAACATCCGATCACGTCTGGCACAAAACCGGAAAACGATCCGTCGTCAGCCTGATGTAAATAAATAGGATATCTCATGCTTACACCTTCTCTTTGATTAAAGAGCGGCCTTTCAACCGCTTAATTAAGTTATTTCAGTCCTGCCTGTTTAAGTATTTTATTGAGCGTCCCGACCGCCAAATCTTTGCGCGGATGCGGAATTACTATCGGGCTGGGTTCCTCTGATTTCTCGAAAACATGATGCGAACCATTGGCTCGCACAAAATTCCAGCCAACCGCTTTGATTTGCTTTATTAGTTCATCGCTAGACATTATCCCTCTCTTTAATCAAAACCAAGAGAATGATAGCACCTCTAATACCCACCATCAACACCAATACCCATGGTGGGTATGAGAAATATTGTTCGGGTAGCCGACTATTTTGTCACTCACAGGTTTAGAACGCGAATAACTAGCATTACTCATTATAAACCTGGATTAAGACCTAGCTCAATTGATGGCATTTAAACCAATTCTCCCTAGCTTAATTCCGGAAGCGCGGGTTACTTGGTGCTCTGTTACGAAATTGACTATTATCACCCTTTTTTATAGTAAGAAGATGCTTTAAAAATATTCTCACGACTAATTTTTTCCAACTTTAAACTCGTTCCATGGAATATGTAGAACATCACAGTCATATATTTCCTGAATGGTCAACGCAGTCTTTTTCATTGAGGGAAAAATACCAGAAAAAATAATTTCATTGAAGTAAAACCACGCTGTGCATCTATATTATCCCTATTTATAGAAATTTTAAAAATAGTGTCGAAATATTATGGTTATTATTAAGTCATATATAAAAATAAGAATGTGAAAAAATTTTTTATGATCTAGTATATAATTGTTAATTTTAATTGGAGGTTTTAAAAAATGGCTACATATCATATTTATAGACAGGAAAGCTTTGCTTACAGATATGCGAAAGCTGGAGTGCCCGTTAATCAGGTAAGTATATTAACAGCTGATCATACGCAAACACCTGCATCTACAGACCCTTCATTTAAATGGGTATTCAATAATACTCCTGTGCCTGTGGATGGAATGATTACAACTATTTCTCAACCGGATACAGATTTGTATTGGGTACACGGAGGTGTTTTTACTGCTGGCAGGAAAAGTTATATGGGCATTGAGCTCGCGTATCAACCTCCCACAAAATCAAAATTACAAGTAAGACTAAAGAAATCAAGAGTTGGATTTGGACAAAGTTATGACTTATATTCATTAGACAATGAATATATTATTATTGTATATGATCCTATTAAGGAGCGTCATAGAATTTGTCTTTCTGCTGATCCTGATCCTGCTGGCTATCGTCCATGGTATTTTAATCAAGTAACCTGAGGTTTGCTTAAGAAGGGAACTAAGTGCCTGAGGCACGATCAAAGTTTTTGTCAAATAAAACAGAATCGTGGAGATCCTCAGGCATGTCTAATTTAGAAGAACTTTACTGCGGCGTCGATGACTTTTGCCAACAATTTATTCCTCTCTGGCATCAACAGTTAATTGAAAATGGCTTGCTCAAACGTCGCCGCGACGCTTCCCTTTCTCTCAGTGAAGTCATGATGCTCCTCATTGAGCATCATTAGCATAAACCACCAGCCAATCCGGTTGACGCCGGGCATGATCAATCAGCCGTTTAATTACCGGTACGATCTTCATCGCATCCGCCTCATTGGCGAGTAATCCTGTGACAAAATCGTTCAGCATGTCAATTACGATCAACGCTTTCATTCGTTTTGTCCTTTAAATTTGTTTGTACAAAAACAATTACAGTGACTGACTTCCACCACTAAGTTACAGACAATTCTGACAAGATTTTCTTATGATTAATATTAGCTCATGAAACTGGGATGGCCGACTTTTTAGCTGTTCTAGCAGCTAATAATAACGCCAATAACCCCTATTATCTTGACACATAACATTATAGAGTTATTACAATCCCAAAAAGTATCCAAAAACAGGCGGGGCTTTAGCCCACTTCTTGGAGGTATAAATGTTATATCCAGTTGCCATTGACAAAGGTAATTCATCCTTTGGCGTCCGTGTCCCAGATATCCCAGGTTGCTTTTCTGGCGGAGATAATTTTACAGACGCGATAGAAAGCGCCCGTGAAGCAATTGAAGCGCATATCGAGTTGCTGATTGATGATAATGAAGTGGTACCAGAAGCGACAAGCGTAGAAAACTACCTTGCCGACCCTGAATATATGGGAGCAATATGGGCATTAATTGATGTGGATATTACACGGTTAATGGGAAAGTCAGAGAAAATCAACGTAACTCTTCCATCATTACTAATCCGCCGTATCGATCAATTCGTCGCAAGCCATCCAGAATACGGGAGTCGTTCAGGTTTTCTATCACATATAGCGACAGAAAAAGTTATTAGCAAAACCAAAATCTAATATGTCTCAAGTGTTAGTTTATTGACAATATGCTGATTTTTTCCAATAAAACACCATCACAATAATGTCCCAAAATAATCACTGCCCCGAATAAAATTATTTATTCAGGGTAGTTTATAACACGGTAATTATTTCGATGGGGTCAAAGAAAAAGTCAACGTCTCCAACGGCTGGAGAGTAATCAGCGTTGTTTTATTGATAAACTTCGGTACCGAGCTGTTCTCGCCATAGTCTATCTTAACGTCATATACCAAAGGCTGATTATCCGGTAATTCAAGATCGCTTTGCAGATCCAGATAATATTGTTTCACTTCATCAGCAGGATTGCGCAAAGTAATAATCGACTTTTTCGGACTCCAGGCTCCCCAACCATACACCGCTAGATCGGTGGGATCTTTACCAATCCAATGCGTATCAAACAGCACATCTTGGTTTTTCTCTGACCATTTCGCCGCGTTTGCCAGCGTATCCCAATCCTCTGTGGTCAACAGTTCAGGCGTAACATACATCTCCTGTAACTGAGTGCCACTGCCAAAATAGCTCCAAACCTGATCGGCAAAATCTTTAGGTGACTGTTTATCCAGATGCTTAGCCTGTTTAGCATAAACAATGCCATGCAGCATCAACGAATTCAGTGGGAACAGCGGCCCCTTTGTTACGACATTACGATAAGTTTCCGCATCACGGTAGGTAAGCCACTGCTGCACTTTGGAACCTTTACCGTAAAACTCCACATCATAGCCACCACGCCAAATAGAATCGGCGAAAAATAGCCAGGAAGGCGTGGCTTTGGTGCCCGTGGTCAAGTTGATAAACAGATCATTTCCTGTACCGCGCATATCTTCAATAAGATGGATAGCGGCATCAAAATCACTGGTGAATGAACTCCCTTTAATCACACGATCAGCATTGCCGGTGCCATCTAGCTTAAACATGGATACATTTTGTTGTTGAATCAGGTTGAGCACCCGGTTATGGAAATTGGCGTAGTAATTAGGGCCTGAAAGCGCAAATCGGCCATCTATCACTTCATAACCAAACTCCTCCGCATGAGAAACACGTTGCTCACCAGGTTTACCATAACCGCCCCAAGGAGAAAGCCAAATACCTAAACGAGCACGATATTGATCTGCCGCCTGTTTAAGATTTTTAAATTCATGGGGAAATGCTTCACTAAAACCCCAATCTCCTTTGAGGTTATCCCAACCATCATCAAACAGATAACCACCCAACTTCACACCGCGCTTAGTCACCAACTCCTGTCCAAACTGATTGATACGGGTCAACGACTCTTGTTCAGTATAAGGAGTGAAGAAACCAATATCGTACCAAGAGTTGTAATGTAGGTAAGGGCTGTATTCACGCGGACGAGCATTGTTCAAAAACTCATTGACGTTGCGCCGCAATTGCCCTTCTTGATAAACACCAATATACGTCTTATAACTTAACGTTTTCCCCGGCTCTAACGGGATAGAGAGTGCAATTTTTTGCGAAGTGTTCCCTTTATAAGCCTCAGTGTTAATCAATGGGTTACCGGGAACAATAAAGAAGCTATCGCTGATAATCGGTGAACTGACGATAGAGCCGTGAACAAAAGCGGTTTTAGTGTGAAATGGTATCAACGAGACGGAGCTGAGCTCCAACGCGTTTTCCTGCGGTGTAATGGTGATTTCAAACGAGCCGTACTTATCTTTACCCTCCACAGTAATTATATTGCTTACCTGAATGTCGCCATGTTTCAAGGAAACAACAATACGATTGTGCTTTTTACTGATATCAGTAATCTGAAAATCTTTAGCCGTGAGCTTCTCTCCTGATTTCAACGTGATTTCAAACAGACTGTCAGTAATGATTTGATCGTGGTTTTTCGGATTTTCAAATTTCAGTTGCGTCACTTTACCGTGTTCATCGCTAACCGCTACATGGTAATTGTCACCCGCCAATCGCCAGCTATCTGCCCAGACTGGAGCGCCATACAACACGGAACTGGCTAATAAACTCAACGTAATTTTATTTAACGTTCTTATTTTCACAGCAGTTTCCTTAATAGTCAGAATGAAAAAACAGAATCTTCACGAATACAGCTTGCCTGTACTGCCACAAATCCGGATCTTTTCTTCTACTACTGCCTGCATAGCCTGTTTTCCCGGTGCGATATATTTACGTGGATCATTCGCATCTGGATGCTGGATGAAATAACCCTTTACCGCATCAGCAAAAGCAATTTTCAGATCGGTCGCCACATTGACTTTACATACGCCAAGACCAATCGCCTGCTGTATCATCACTTCAGGAATACCCGATGCGCCATGCAGCACCAACGGAATATCCACCTGTTCACAAATTGCTGCTAACCGATCAAAATCCAGATGCGGTTCACCATGATACAAACCATGCGCAGAGCCAATCGCTACCGCCAGAGAATCAATACCGGTACGGGCAACAAAGGCTTTTGCTGCCAGCGGATCGGTAAAAAAACTATCGGCATTGGAGACCTGCAAATCATCCTCCTGCCCGCCTAGCCGCCCCAATTCCGCCTCAACGCTAACATCGTAACGATGGCAAAATCGTACCACCTCAGCCACCTTACGAATATTCTCCTCAAAGGGTAAATGCGAGCCATCAATCATTACTGAACGTACACCTGCGGTCACTTTATGGCTGATATCCGCCAATTCCTCATGATGATCGAGATGCAATGCCAGTGGCAAATTGTGGCGGCGAGCGGCATCCTGACAGATTGACACCAAGTAGTCAGTCCCCGCATAACTGAAAGTACTCGGCGTACCTGCCAAAATAACCGGTGATGCCAGACGTGCCGCAGTTTCCGCTACCACCTGGACAGTCTCCAGATTATGGACGTTGAAAGCGGGAACCGCATAGCCTTCAAGCAGGGCCTTTTTCAACATTTGACGACTGGAAATCAGGTACATATAAGCTCCTTAAATGCCATCCAGATTCAGGCTGTCATACCTGCGTTTCTGCTGTTCATGCCACAGGCTGGTTAATCCCCGCCGCCCACATTCCAACGCCATATCACGAAATGTTTCCAAGGTTATATCTTCACGGTCCAGCAGCATCTCTACCGCCAATTGCATATTAGTCCCGGTGATAACTTCATAACATGGATTAGCTATTGCCAGTTGCGCCGCCTGCCTAAATGGTGATCCACCCAGTAAATCACTGAGAATCATGACACCCTCACCACTATTACAGGCGGTGCAGGCCGCTTCCAACAACACCAATAATTGCTGCGTACTGGTTCCCTCAGGAAAATCGACAGCGCAACACTGAGGTTGTCGTCCGACGACTTGTTCCACTGCCTGCAACAACCCACTGGCGAAATGCCCATGACCGGTGATTACAATACCTAACATTGCCTCTCCTCAGTGTCGTTTATTACAGAAAACCAACAAACTTCCCTACAATCCCGATCACGACGGTCAAACCAATCAACTTGACCGGGGAAAATCCTTTTTTCATCAACCAAAACACCAGCAGGGTGAAACACAACGGCAATAAATTCGGCATTAGTTTATCCAGCACATCCTTTTGCAACGCCACACTGGCCTTACCGGCGTTGACCACCACCGGTGTCGAGAGATGAACATAGGAAGCCACTAACGCCCCGATTACCGTCATTCCCACGATTGAAGCAGCATGAGAGATCTTCTTGGTATGCTTTTTCAATAATGCCAACGCGCTGGTTCCTGCACGATAGCCATAATGCGCCAAACCAAAACGCAAGCCGAAATGCACAATATTGAACAACAACAGGAATATGATGGGGCCGAATAGACTGCCTTGTAGCGCCAAAGAAGCCCCAATACCCGCGCAAATGGGTAGCAGCGTCAACCAGAACAATGCATCACCAATCCCACCGAGTGGCCCCATCAGCGCCACTTTCACGGCACGAATAGTGGAAATTTTCTCTTTATTCCGTTCCATTGCCAGCACCAACCCGGACAGGAAGGTGACATCAAACGGATGCACATTGATAAATTCCATGTGCATCTTCATAGAGTTTGCGAGATCTTGCGGATTTTTGTGGATCTTACGCAGCCCAGGGATCAAGGTGTACAACCAGCCACCCGCTTGCATACGCTCATAGTTAAATGATGCCTGTAATAACAGGGAGCGCCACGCCATACGATTCAGATCGCGGTTAGTCAGCTCTTCACCCGGTGTACTGTCCTGATAATCATCCTGCTCAACCTGACTGGTTGCCAGTGCCTGCGCCATCCTTTTCTCAGCTTTAGCTGCCATAGCCGCATCGGTGTCATTAAATGCCATCTTCCATCTCCTGAGATTGAGTGGTAGGTACGCTGCGTTCAGCAGCCTCTTCCATACGGGAACGGTTAAAGAAATCAATCAATGCAATCGCAAAAGCGCCAAGTGCTACAGCAATAATCGGCATCTTAAGGAATGTGACTGAAATGAAACCCAGAATGAAATAAGCGATATAAGTCTTTTTCATCATGATCTTCATTAGCATAGAAAAACCGATCGCCGGCATCATGCCACCCGCAACCGCCAGACCATCCAACAACCATTGCGGCGCCTTCTGTACCATGACGCTGGCAGCATCGGCACCAAAATAGACCGGCAGAAATGCCACGATAAAGTAGAAACAAAACAGAATGGTGATACCCAAGTAGTTCACGCGTTCCACACCGCGCCAGTTCAACGCTTTTACCATCTGATCGCATTTATGCATCATGGGTGAGAACAGGGTAAACAACAGGGTGATGCAGCCTTGTACCGCAATGGAAAACGGCACCGCGATACCAATCGCTACCTTAGGATCAGCATGAGTCAAAATGGCAAATGCCGTGCCAATCACCCCGCCAATCACCACATTTGGCGGCTGAGCGCCAGCCAGTGGCACCATTCCCATCCAGACCAGCTCCAGTGTCCCACCCACCAGCAACCCCGTCTGTACATCCCCTAAAATCAACCCAACCAGCGGGCCAATCACCACAGGGCGGTGAAAATGGGTCAATCCATCAAACAGATCCACTCCCGCCAACCCGGCCAGTAATCCAATCAATATCGCATCAATCAGCATAACTCACCTCTTTAGAACAACAATTTATCGATAAGCTCTCCCGCTTCATCTGGTACCCGCCGTATCTCGCAGGTAACACCCAGTTGCTCTAGTTCACGAAATACCACTACGTCACTATCATCAACCGAAACAGTCTTATGGATCTGGCGCTTCCCTTCAGCAAAATGCATATTGCCCACGTTAACAAATCGGATCGGCACTCCCCCCTTAACCAGCGTCAGTACATCTTGCGGTGTTTTACAGACGATAAAAATTTTCTGGCGTTCAGCCGCTTTATGAATCACATCAATGGTTTTTTGCAGGGTGAAATAACGAGTCTGAACCCCATCGGAAACCACCATATCCATCAGATTTTGCTGCATCAAATCACCGGCAACGTGATCGTTAGCCACCAATACCAAATTGGCCCCCAGTGAATTGGTCCAAGTCACACCGACTTGACCATGCACCAACCGGTTATCAATTCGGGTCATTAAAATATTCGGTATCGACATAATCACTCCTGCTTACATGCTGTTCTTTGTGAATAAGATGGGAGATAAGGATAAATTTCCACCCCCTTCACCACACGGTTGACCTCCCCTGTTGGGCATGGATTGTCTGGCGTGATACCCAACGCCAGCGAGGTTTCAAACGCTAACATCTGCAAAAACATCAAATAGGGAAAAAGCAGCCAGAGATCATCTTGTTCACTGTTAATCACTGTAAATCCTTCCCCCGGCGTGCCACTCAGAGCAACAACCTGACGCGCCAGTCCGTCATGATTCAGTTCATGCCACAAATCGAGATCATAACGACGACGATACTTATCAGCAGAAAGCATCATGACCACCAGCGTATCGCGTTCGATCATAAACTTCGGACCATGACGCACTCCCATCGATGAATCGTAACGGGTGGCGATATACCCGGCGGTCAGCTCCAGCATCTTGAGCGCCCCTTCTTCAGCTATACCGGTAAAACAACTGGAGCCCAGACACATCATGCGCTTAAAACCGCTGCGTGCCAGCCGCTTAGTTTGTACCTGCCACTGTCTCCACTCGCGCTCGCACAACTCAGCCATCGCCATCAGTGGCACACCACTCTGTTCCAGCGTTAACGGCCCTAACAGCAACGCTGTCGCCAGCGTCATACAACTGAAACTGGACGTCATAGCAAAACTCTGGTCATGAGAACCCTGCGGCATATTCAATGAGCAGACATGAGCGCGTCCTTCGGCATAACGTGCCAGTGCACCATCGGGATTGCAGGTCAGCATCAGGTGATAACAGCGTGGCAGTATCTGATCCGCCAGTTTTACCGCTGCCACGCTCTCCGGACTATTACCCGATCGCCCATAAGAAATCAGCAAGGTTGAACGTGTTAGATCGAGGTATTGCAAAGGAGAAGGCACAATGTCCGTGGTGCTGTACGCGACTACATTCAGCCCGCACTGCTCACGCAACCAAGGAGCCAGCGCGCGCCCGACAAACGCGGATGAACCTGCGCCACACAGCACTATCTGTAACTGCGGATCAGACAACAAAGGCAGCAAAAAAGGTCGCCACAACGCTTCCTCACATTGCAGATTTTGATATAACTGACGCCAAAGCTCAGGCTGTTGGTGAATCTCTCTGGCAGTATGCAATGCATGATGCTCACGCAACCAGACTTTGGTATAGGAAAACAGCTCATTCATGCTAAAGCTCCTTGTACCTCTGGCTCACAAGCCTGCGCGTAGCTCAAGAGCACAGAACGAATTTTATCCAACACCCAAGCGTGTGGGTCATTATCCAACCTTCCCGCGTTAACCGCCTGCGCCTGCTCTGGTAGGTATTGACTCAACAGAGAAAGAGAAACCGGGCGACAACGCAGGTTATCCATCAAGGTATTCACTGCCTGTTGTATCTGCGGATGCGGCCAGTAGTAACGAGCGCGATCACTCAAACTGTATTGACGATCAATAAACTGTTGATGCGGTGTACCGTGGTAATAGCGGTTCCAGTGCTCCGGCTGCTCAAGCATAACCTGTTCTAGCGTGGCACACAGATGAGCCGCTCCCTGTTCCCCATTCCATTCACCATCGATCTTATCAAGTGCGAAAAGCGCCTCACGTAAAGCAAAAGTCAACGCTGGACCGACTTTCAGAATGGCAAAGTGATCGCGTACCAATTCACGGTAAGCTTGCGCCGTTTGATAATCAGTAGAATGGGCTTCATAAACTAGATAGGGCTGAGATTCGATATATTGACTGAGTGCCGTGGCACGTTCAGGTTGATAATGTTCGATATGATGGTGATCGAACTCCACACCCGGTTGCACCACCAGCGCAATCACTCGCGGCCATACCGGTTCCAGCCCGGCCAATCTCCAAGCTTGTTGATGTACATTCAACGTTGTGGCCGCTGCCTGCGGTGTCGTGACTTGCATTCCTTCCAACGCTTCTTTAGCGCCACCCGGTACCGGCACTTCGGTACCTATCACATAAACCGGCGGTTCTCCCCCCACCTGCTGCCAACAACGTTCTGCCACCTGACACAAACGAGCTGCGCGTACCGCAACCTCCTTGTCACCCAGCGGCGTTGGATCATCCAAGCAGGACATTGAGCAATCAAGATGTATCTTACGAAACCCCGCCGCCACATAATCGTGTATCAACGTTTCAGCCAGTTTCATTGCCTGTTCAGCGGGACGATCCTGCCAGGCATTTGGTCCAAGATGATCGCCTCCTAGCCAGACACGATCACGCGGCAAACCAATGCGATCGGCCTGTTGCAAGACGGCATCCCGGAATTGAGCAGGTTTCATCCCGGTATAACCACCAAACTGATTGACCTGATTAGAGGTTGCTTCAATCAGCACCGAGGTCTTACGCTCTTTAGCGACGCGCAAAGCACTTTCCAATACCCAGGGATGAGCGGAACAGACCGAATAGATCCCCACTGCTTCACCTGATTTGTGACGACGGATAAGTTGTAATAGTGACTGCATGGTGTCTCCCATGCGGGCAAGAATCTCGGTAAGAACTATTCGTCGGCAATAATCACATCCACGCCGAGTTCAATTAATGCCCGCCTGTAGTTATCGGGGATCCGACTGTCAGTAATCAGCCGATGAATCTGTCCGGCCTGACGGATCAGGCAAAAACTTCTGCGCCCAAATTTACTGGCATCCGCCACCGCGATAATTTCATGCGCCACCTCACACATTACGCGATTAAGGTGGGCTTCACCGGGGTGTGGCGTGGTTATCCCTGCTTCCAGATCAAAACCATCGACGCCAAGAAATAGGGTATCAAAACGATATTGACGCAATTGCTGTTCCGCAGCCGGACCGTAGAGCGAGTAGGAGTTCTGACGCACACTCCCGCCAAGTACCATCACCTCCATCCGGTCAAACCCCGCCAGTTCATAGGCGATATTCAACGCGTTGGTCATGACGACTAAATCACGCCGTTCTTTAAGAAATGGTACGATTTGCGTGGTAGTCGAACCGGAATCAAGGATCAGGGCATCACCATCCTGAACAAACTGTGCTGCTCTGGCCGCAATACGCGATTTCACATCACGATTCATCCGGCCTTTATCTTGCAAGGGGCGATCAAAGGCGAATTGCTGATTCAACATGGCACCGCCATAGGAACGTAATGCACAGCCTTTTTGTTCCAGATAACGCAGGTCATTACGGATAGTGACGCTGGAAACCCCAAAACGGGAACTTAAATGCTCAACACGTACACTGCCCTCATGGCACAGCAGGTCAATAATCTGTTCACGTCTTTTTACAGTGTCCATTGCCATTCCGTTATGCTCCTCAGATTTCCAGCGACAAGCTCACGTCGCCTGTGACGAATTGCTTTCTCTCTCTTTCGATTAAATTACAACAAAAGCTATGAAATGAAATTGTGATCGGTGTTGCAGTCTATTATATAGACAAAATAAGGTGAAAAAAGTTTCGATTAGAAACAAAACGAAAGAAAATATTAGGCTCTATTGTTACTGACTCTTTACCCCAAAATAAGCTTTCATCCGCTTTTTTAGTAGAAATTGATATAAAGAAACGAAAGCCCTAGGTTTTCAATCAGCAACCACAAAGTTTTATTTTGTCAGGTGATAGAGATCACAAATTTTGTGATTGGATGTACAAATCCTGATAAAATCCAGCACTGAACGCTCTCACTGTAATTAAGGACACACCACATGACAAAACGATTTTCGGTGCTGGCTGGTGGGCTGTTGCTCGCTGCTTCGCTCGGCGCTCAGGCTTCGAATACACCCGATCAGACCCGCTTGACAAATACTGTTGATAAGACCATACACTCCCTGATGCAGGAATATGACATTCCAGGAATGGCGATTGCGGTGACTTTCCACGGGCAACATTTTTTCTATCAATACGGTGACGCGTCAAAAGAGAGCAACACGCCGGTCACCAAAGAGACAATCTTTGAATTAGGTTCGGTCAGCAAAACCTTTGCCGCCAGCCTGATTTCTTGGGCGCAGGTGACGGGAGCCATTTCCCTCTCCGATAAGGCCAGCCAGCATTTTCAACCGCTTGCAGCCAGCGACTTTGACAACATAAGCCTGCTGAATATTGCCACCTACACCGCAGGCGGCCTGCCGTTACAGTTCCCTGATGAGATCGACAGCAATAGCAAAATGGTGAACTGGTATCAGCAATGGCAGCCGAAGTATACGCCCGGAACCTACCGCCAGTACTCCAATCCCAGCATTGGTCTGGCCGGCTATATCGCTGCCCAACGCCTTGGAAAACCTTACTCAATACTGGTAGCAAACCAGATCCTTACACCGCTTGGTCTGCATCATGCCTGGTTTAACGTGCCCGCGCAGGAGATGAAGAATTATGCCTGGGGTTATTCGAAAGAGAATAAACCGATTCGCATAAACCCCGGTGTGCTGGATGAGGAAGCCTATGGTCTGAAAGCCAGTGCGCAAGATATGATCGGCTTCGTTGAAGCAAATATCGATCCTTCCCGCATAAGTGATAGCAAGCTGGCACAAGCCATTCGGGCAACCCATACCGGCTATTATCGGGTGGGGGAAATGACACAAGGGCTGGGCTGGGAGCTTTATCACTGGCCCGTTACCCTTGAGCAAGTACTGAGCGGCAACTCGGCGCAGATCGCTTATCAGGCCAACAAAACCACGGAACTATCGCCGCCAGAGCCGCCAACGGATGCGCTTTTTATCAATAAAACCGGTTCCACCAATGGCTTCGGCGCATATGTCGCGTTTGTGCCGCAAGAGCAAATGGGTATTGTGCTGCTGGCCAACAAAAACTACCCCAACGAGGCGCGCATCAAAGCAGCCTGGCAAATCCTCAACGCACTGAAATAACGCACAATTGCGTTAAATACAGTATCTGTTGGCAACGACAACGCCTCCCGAGGGAGGCGTTGTCCTGACATATCGAGTCGTTAAGCTAGTAAAGCTTCCAGACCAGCAGTCACCGCCTCCATGCGGTGACCACCTGAGTGCTCAATCACATAACGCTTGCCTACCTGAGAAGAGGCATCCAGGCCCCAAATACCATGTTCGGCCTTCTGACTCAGCGGATCGCCACTGGTATTGATATGGGTGACGTTGGCACTATCCAACTTGTCAGCCAGCCGATCCCGCAATCCTACATGCAATCCCATGCTGTTAAATGCGGTGACCTTGATCCCATGTTTGATGCCCGTATATTGCGCCAGCCCGCCGCCTAAGGAGTGGCCCAGAACCTCAACCTTGCCGCCATATTGTTTGGTAAAAGCCTTGACCAAGTGGTCAGCATCCTGAAACGCGCTGTCCTTGATCCCTAAAGCAGCGCCGACATCACTCTTCACAGTACCGGGACGCTTAGTTGGCTGAGTACCCACGAAAGAAAGCACCATCGTATCGTCACGCTTGTAGACAGCAACCTTGAGCGCAGACCAGCGATCCCCCTCAAGGAGCAAAGGATCATTCTCCCCCTTGCTGGGGCGAACATGCAGGGTTAACTCACTGCCGGTACCGCCACTACCATCCTCCCGGCGAGCCAGTATCGAGGACGGGATATCGGCCAAAGTGGCATGACTGTAACCTGCCGGCATATCCCGATAACTACTGGAGCAACTGACTCTCGCCAATTGAGCCGCATCCATCACTGCTTTAGCTCCGACAGCATTCAACGGCTCTTGTTCCGCTTTAGCCACAAAGGCTGGTTTAGCGATCACCTTGGCGGAATTCAGCAATTGCTCGGCACGTGTTCCAGCCTGCAAACGATCGGACGCACCAAGCGGTAGATGTGAGACTCCCTTCATGCCTGCGCCAGCCAGCCCCAAGGTAGAGGATGCCAGCAAACGCCCTGTGGATTCCGCCAAGTTTTTAACACCTGCAACACCGACCGTAATTGCACCACTCGTTACGCTACTGGCACCGCCAGTGATATTAGCCAAACCCTTGACAATGGCCCCGGTCCAGTAACGCGCTTTACCTTTGGCACTCTGTGCATGGGAGTCATGCCCTCCCTGTATGGCAGTGCCAATCTTGCGAGCGGGAGCACTCAGGGTCAGGTATTTCAGTGTGGTAGTCAGCACCTTACCCGGAGACACCTGAGTACCAAAACCAGTACTGGTGTAATGGGAGGCAAGCTGATGATGAACATTGTTATTGCGAGACGGTGTCTGTACTTCTCCGTTCGAAAGGGGCGCCAACGCCGTGGCGCTGGGAGTATGCCCAATACCTTGAATAGACATCTTATTATTCTCCTTGGTTATTCAGATGACCGCTACTTAGCATACGATGGCCGAGCCGGGTAATGGATGCAGCGCAGATGATGCACCGTTCTGCTGGGTGTTGATCACCTGAAACTGAGACTGCAAACTGATCCCAAGATCGAGAAACTCACCCAGAGTCTGCATAAATGCAGTTTCGTCGAACATCTCGATCAACGCAGAGAAGCTCAACACCAGATAATTGGTGCGGCTGTCCAAACTGATCTGACTGCCACCCGTGGTGAGACCGAACATATTCAGCTCAAGGGCTGCCCGAGTCAGCATCAACTGGCTCGGTTCATCTGCTGGCAATCGCAACAAAGGAATATAGAGATAAAATGCCTGAGCATCGTCATTATCCGGCACTTCAATGATACACTCTCCACCTTGGCCGAAAGGTACTGTACAGTGACCATCGCTGCCAAGGCTCAAAGCCACGCCTTGACGCTCACCAACAAGGTGCAACCATTCCGATATTGTCTGTTGATATGCTTTCACTAATGATGTTCTCCGCTCGTTATCCCTTACAGACGAAGGGTTTCGCACGCAATAAGAAGTGAGAGCATGTTAACAATCACAGGCAAGCCATGATTTATCTCTGGGGCGAAGTTTTTTATATCGCCGTCAAAATAGCGCCTTATCGGCAGTTGGTTTACATAAATACGGCTTGAATCCACCGCGCTCAGTTCATAATCAGGGGACTCAATGTTTACGTTCATTGAACTACAAGGTTTCAGTAAAAGACGGCAAACGCGGCTAACTGATGATGAATATCGAAAGTTTCAAGAAGTTCTGATTAATAACCCCGAAGAAGGAGATACTATCTCTGATACTGGCGGATTTCGCAAAATACGTTGGGGCCGTCAGGGAACAGGAAAACGAGGTGGTATTAAAGTTATTTACTATAATGTCACCCGTAAAGGTCGTATTTATTTAGCATTAATTTACCCAAAAAGTGAGCTAGATAATTTAACGGAAGGGCAGAAGAAAACATTAAAGAAAATGTCTACTCTCTTGGATTAAATTACTTGTTGAAACAACAAGCAAGGTTAAACTGTGTGATGAAAATATCATATATGATTTACTGAAATAGCCGGCTGAGGTATTTATGAAACATGAATTGTTTGCCGATCTGCTAGCCAGTGCGGAAGAAATGGTGAAAATTGAAAAAGGTGAACTGACGCCAAAACCGGAACACGTTCACACTTTCACGGAAATTGACGTGAAAGCAATACGCGAAGCAACTGACCTGAAACAACTCCCTCCATCTACTTAGTTATCCGACAACTCCCTAAATTTGTTAGCTTTCTTACAAATTCAACTTATTAATTTGCACAACCTGCCTTTCCTGCACATCATGCAACTTATTGTACCTAGCATTATTCATTAAAAAATTATGATTAGAGTTGCACTTATTGATGACCACGTAGTCGTCCGTTCCGGTTTTGCCCAATTACTCACGCTTGAAAATGATCTTGAAATTGCCGGGCAATACGCCAGTGCCAGCGAAGCCTGGGCGGGTTTACTCAGAAACCCGATTGATGTTGCCGTGATGGATATCGCTATGCCGGATGAAAGTGGTTTATACCTGCTCAACCGGTTACGGCAAAAACGGCCTAATTTTCGCACCATTATTCTCAGCATTTATGACACCACCGCATTTGTCCAAAGTGCGCTGGATGCCGGTGCCTGCGGCTACCTCACCAAACGATGTGGTCCAGAAGAGTTGGTACAGGCAGTACGCTCCGTACATCAAGGGGGATGCTATTTGTGTGCTGATGCGCTAAAAGCACTGCGTCAAACCTCACAGAAAGTTACAGCACTGCAAGTTCTAACCCCCAGAGAACGGGAAATATTTGATCTGCTTATCAATGGCATTAATGTTAAAACTATCGCAGAACAACTCTATCTCAGTCATAAAACGGTTCATGTTCATCGTGCCAATATTCTCAGCAAACTCCAGTGCAATAGCACCATTGATCTGGTTCATTACGCCCTGCAACACCAGATTTTGATAGGGAATCCATGAACAGAAGATCACGATTCGGCCTGTTATCACTCTTTCTGCTGATTTTTTATTCTCTGAGCTGGCTTGCTCTTTGGACCATCAGCTTCTACCTGAATGACAATGGGCAACAAGCTGCACTACTTCTGCCTCAAGGGTTACGGCTGGCGCTGTTTATCCTACTGGGGCGTCGTTACTTACCAACCTTATTAGTCACTGAGACTATCATTTTGCTATGGCTTGGCAGCGAACAATTTATTACTCACAATATCATTCTGCTATCCCCCTTTCTTAGCCTAATACCCACCCTTATCGTGCAACAATTCTGGGGGCGCTATCCCTTGTATTGGCAACGGCTCTCAATTCTGCTGGCTGGCGTAGCCGCCAATAGCATGTTGCAGGCTGTTTGTCTGGGATTTACGCTGACTGCCAGCGCCAGCTACCTATTTCTCACTTCATTAACCGGTGGTGTTTTACTGTCACCTTTTGTTTATCTGATCTATGAATATCTACGTCAGCAACATCTAAAAAATATGCTGCAACCGAGCGATCCTGATCCGCAGTTACGCCCTTCTTTGTTGATGTGGTGTTGTCTATTTTGCTTACTAGGATTGAGCGCCCAGATCTTTATGTCACCAGAAATTGAGAATCTTTTGGTGATTCTAATATTTATCCCCAATGTCTTTATGGCCTACCGTTATGGCTGGCAAGGCGGCGTACTGGCGGCTTTGCTAGGGAGCCTAATGATCACGTCAGCTCGGCAATTTAGTGGCGCTTTTAATGATTTAGGCGAACTGGAAATGTTCCTGACTATTCAGGCCCTGTTAGGCATAGGTCTGGGGATAGCAATCAGCCGTCAACAACAGCTCGCTGAAAATTTGCAACGTTACCGTGAACTCTTAGAGCAGGAGTTAACCGCCCGCCATAACCTGATGAAGCAACTGGTTCACACAGAAGAAGACGTTTGTAAAAGTATTGCCCGCGAGTTACATGATGAAATTGGCCAGAATATTACTGCCATTCAAATTCAAGCAACGCTGATAAAACGTACCGCCAGCGCCCCAGCAACAAAAATGATCGCAGAACAGATCAATAACCTAGCCCAACAGATCCATCAATCCACCCGTCAATTATTACGCCAATTGCGCCCGCCAGTTCTGGAAGAGATGTCTTTAGAAAAAGCGCTTCATCATCTGATCCATGAATTTGCATTTAAAGAACGAGATATTGATTGCCAGTTGAATTACCAGCTTCCTCAAAATCCAACCAATGAAACAGTGGTTTTTACCCTTTACCGTCTGGTACAGGAGTTACTGAACAACATCAGCAAACATGCCAAAGCGACTCGAATCGCTATCATCCTGCGGCAACACAGGGATGTGATTGAACTCAGAATCAGTGATAACGGCATCGGTATTACAGAAGATAAAAGAAAAGGCGGATTTGGCCTCCAGGGTATTGAAGAACGTATCCGTGCGTTAGGTGGAGATTGGCAGTTAAGCAATGATAACGGCACGCGCATAATTGTTAAGCTGCCCACAAATTCTGATGAAAATCAGGCATAACTAAGAATTATTCCTAGTTGCCTAAAACCTTATCCCATCCATTTTCATTAATCTTTCTTTATATTTTCCTTTCATGGAGGAGTCGGGTATGCAAGCCACCAGCCAGGAACAGATTTCACAACACTATCGCCGTTGGCGCAGCCGTTTGCTGATTTCCATGATCATTGGCTATGCCGCATTTTATCTGACGCGAAAAAGCTTCAACTTTGTCATGCCGGTTATGCAGTCGGAACTGGGACTGGACAAAGGGCATATTGGCTGGATAACCACGCTGTTCTATCTGGCCTACGGCAGTTCAAAATTTATTTCCGGTGTATTTCATGATCGCACCGGCTATCGCTGGTTTATGGGTGCCGGATTAGTGATGACAGGTGTGTTAAACATTATCTTCGCTTTCTGCTCATCATTTTCCGCACTGCTGATTATCTGGACACTGAACGGCTTCTTTCAGGGCTGGGGATGGCCGCCCTGCGCCAGATTGCTGACACACTGGTACTCTCGCAATGAACGGGGCTTCTGGTGGGGATACTGGAATATCTCCATCAATATTGTCGGCATTACCGTCCCAATGTTGTCCGCTTTTCTGGCGACAACTTACAGTTGGCAAACAGCGCTGATGATGCCGGGAATTATCGGCATTTTATTAGGCATCTGGCTCTGCCATCAGTTATGCGACATACCACAACAGCACGGTTTGCCCAGTGTGGGACAGTGGCGGCAGGACTCACTGGAGCTTCGACATGAACAGCTATCGCCTCCCATGCCGATGATGCAAATACTGCGAGATACGATCTTAACTAACAGAACTATCTGGCTGCTAGGATTCTCCTACATTCTGGTCTATCTCATCAGAATGGCGATTAACGATTGGGGAAATCTGTGGTTATCAGAAACACATGGCGCCAATCTGCTCAGTGCCAATGCGACGCTCTCATTGTTTGAACTCGGTGGTTTAACCGGTGCTCTGTTTTCCGGTTGGGGATCTGATTTACTGTTCCGCGGCCAACGCGCCCCAATGATTCTCCTGTTTGCGCTTGGACTATTTATGGCTGTCACCGCATTGTGGCTCACGCCCATTCATCACTACGCGCTGCTGGCAGTCTGTTTTTTCAGTATCGGTTTTTTTGTATTTGGCCCGCAAATGCTGATAGGGCTGGCAGCAACAGAATATTGCCATAAACAAGCTGCCGGCACCGTCACGGGTTATCTAGGATTGTACGCCTATCTGGGCGCAGCAATCGCAGGCTGGCCACTAAGTCAGGTGGTTGCCCACTATGGCTGGTCAGGGATGTTTGCCCTGCTCACGGCCGCGGCCGCCATGATGGGTTTGCTGTTGATGCCACTGTTAATGGCAGATGTTGGTAAAAGGGAACATATGGCAGGGGTAGCCTCGCTACTTTCCAATAATAAGCAGTTTTGAATACTAAGGATAAAATAATGAAACTGAAACCTCTCTCTACACTTATCGCAGCGGGTCTGGCCGTTGCTGCATTTACCAACAG
Organism: Photorhabdus antumapuensis; assembly: GCF_020387775.1. Taxonomy (NCBI): domain Bacteria; kingdom Pseudomonadati; phylum Pseudomonadota; class Gammaproteobacteria; order Enterobacterales; family Morganellaceae; genus Photorhabdus; species Photorhabdus antumapuensis. Next base: position 111,746 of record NZ_JAHZMK010000052.1, on the reverse strand, counting down.
TGCTCAGGCCGCCGGACGTTTGATCGTTTATTGCAGCGCGACTAACGCCTTGTGTGAAGCAGAAACCAGAGCATTCGGTGAAAAATATAATGTAAAAACCACTTTTGTCCGTAACGGTTCAGGCAGTACTCTGGCAAAAATTGAAGCCGAAAAACGCAATCCACAAGCTGATGTTTGGTACGGAGGTACCCTGGACCCGCAATCTCAGGCGGGAGAGATGGATCTGCTAGAACCTTATAAATCCCCTAATCTGGCGCAAATTATGCCCCAGTTCCGCGACCCGGCCAAACGTAAAGGCAACTACAGCTCCGCTGTTTACGTCGGCATTCTCGGCTATGGCGTCAACACTGAACGTCTAAAAGAGAAAAATCTGCCGATTCCAACCTGCTGGAAAGATCTCACCAAGCCGATATATAAAGGCGAAATTCAGATTGCTGATCCTCAAAGTTCAGGCACCGCTTACACCGCGTTAGCAACCTTTGTTCAGTTATGGGGCAAGGATCAGGCATTTGATTACCTGAAAAAACTAAACGTCAATATTTCTCAGTACACCAAATCCGGTATTGCGCCAGCACGAAATGCCGCCCGTGGCGAATCTGCGATTGGTATCGGCTTCCTGCATGATTACTCATTGGAAGTAGAAAATGGCGCACCATTAAAACTTATCGCGCCATGTGAAAGCACCGGTTACGAAATCGGCGGCGTAAGTATCATCAAAAATGCCCGCAACATGGACAACGCCAAACTGTTTGTTGACTGGGTGTTATCCAAAGAAGCACAGGAATTGAGTTGGAAGAAAGGGAAAGCTTACCAAATCCTGACCAATACCAAGGCGAAAGCTTCGCCTTTGGCACTTAAATTATCCGATCTGAAACTGATCAATTACGACATGGATAAATATGGCGCCAATGATGTACGCAAAGAGTTAATTACCAAATGGGTAACAGAAGTGAAAATGGCTAAATAAAGTCAGCCAAGGGCGGATCACTTCCGCCCTTAGAAACTATCCATCAGGCTGCCTTATTTTTCCCGCACCAATAATGCCCTAGAGGATAGCTTCTTACTGCTGCCATCTCACAATAATAATAAAACAGAGGGAAATTATGTCTCACGCTTTTACCTTGCCTATCAGACAGAAGCAGGATGCCGTGTTCTGGTGGATTGCCCTGATGTGGCTGGCCTTCGCGCTTCTGCCATCATGGAGCCTGGACTACGGCCTATTCGACTCTACTCAAGATGAACTTCTCGCCGCCTATGGCTGGAACGGATTAAACATCAGCTTACTGTGGTTCCTGTTACCCTCAGCACTACTACTACGTCCATTCACACCAGCAAACCGCAATCAACCTCACCGCCACTATTTTGACGCTGGTTATGCCTTCTTATGCGCTTTGTTTGTGGTTATCAGTGCAGCCATTATCGGTCATGGACTGGGCTACTCTACGATTCTCCTGTTTATCTCGCTAGGCGCGATTATTACTCTGGCCCTGTCTCGCCTTGAGTGGCTAGGTGGTGATAGTTTTGTTATCGGCTCATTGGTCGCGGTTATTGCCCTAATCGGTATATTTATCCTTTATCCGAGTATTGCCATCTTTATTCCGATGTTTACGGATGATGCCGGTCAGTTTGCCCCATTTGCTTTTATATCGATCCTGGGGCAGGCGCATATTATTCAGGTTATCATCAACTCCATTCTGCTCTCTCTAGCCGTTGGTGTAGGTTGCACTTTCTTCGGGCTGGTACTGGCAATTTATACCGCCAGAATCGCCCGACGTTCCGCCATTATTGGCCGGGTCTTCTCTATCTTACCCATCGTCACGCCGCCGTTTGTGGTCGGTTTAGGCGTCACCCTAATGATGGGTCGTTCCGGTTATATCACTGAATTTATGGCAACTTGGTTTGGTTTAACCAATACCAACTGGCTATATGGTTTTACCGGGATCTGGCTGGCTCAAGTTCTGGCCTTCACACCAATGGCATTTATGATCCTTGATGGCGCCATCAAAACCATCCATCCCTCATTGGAAGAAGCCGCTTATACTCTGCGCGCCAATCGCTATCAAACTTTCTTCCATGTTTTTATGCCGCTGTTGAAACCGGCACTAGCAAACGCTTTCCTGATCGTGATTGTTCAATCGCTGGCGGATTTCAGTAACCCACTGGTACTGGGCGGTAGCTTTGATGTACTGGCGACCCAAATTTATTTTTATATCACCGGCTCTCAACTCGACTATCAAGCCGCCAGTACTCTCGGCGCTTCGCTGCTACTTTTCTCGCTGCTGATCTTCTGCGTGCAATATCTGTGGATCGGTAAGCGCTCCTATGTCACGGTTTCTGGTAAATCCTACCGTGGTGATGTACAACCGCTACCAACTTCACTGGTTTGGGGCGTCTGTGCCATCCTATTTATCTGGGTTGTGTTCAACATTCTGTTGTACGGCAGCATCTTCTACGGCAGTTTCACCGTCAACTGGGGAGTGGATTACACACTGACCTTGGATAACTTCATCAAACTGTTCGGTCAAGGTCTGCACGATGGCGCATGGCCATCACTACTGGATACCCTGCTCTACGCCGGTATCGCTGCCCCCATTACCGCACTCCTTGGTTTGCTAATTGCCTACATTGTTGTACGCCAGGAATTTCGCGGTAAAAAAACTATCGAATTCACTACCATGCTGTGCTTTGCCGTACCGGGTACCGTCGCCGGGGTCTCCTACATTCTGGCCTTCAACGATTCACCTTTTTATCTCACCGGAACCGCAGCCATCGTCATTATCTCCATGACCATGCGCAATGTGCCGGTAGGTATCCGTGCCGGTATTGCGGGTCTTGGACAAATTGATAAATCACTGGATGAAGCTTCACTCAGCCTGCGCGCCGGGTCGATGAAAACCATCTTCCATGTTCTGCTACCCTTACTACGCCCGGCGATTTTATCCGCACTGATCTACAGCTTCGTTCGTGCGATTACCACCGTCAGCGCCATTGTCTTCCTGGTGACACCTGACACCCGGGTAGCAACCTCTTACATCCTGAATCGGGTGGAAGATGGTGAATACGGGGTTGCTATCGCTTATGGCTCGATCCTGATTGTAGTTATGCTGGCCATTATTTTCTTATTTGACTATCTGATTGGCGAAGCGCGGATCTCTCGTTCCAAAGCCAAAAATGCACAGTAATCACGGAGTGACGATATGACACAACAAAATTTTGTCGAACTGAAAAATGTAACCAAACGGTTCGGTAGCAACACCGTGATCAATAATCTGGAACTGTCTATTCCACAGGGACATATGGTCACACTGTTAGGGCCATCTGGCTGTGGAAAAACCACCGTATTGCGTCTGGTCGCCGGGCTGGAAAAACCGAGTGAAGGTAAGATTTTCATTGATGGTGAAGACGTTACAGATCGCTCTATCCAGCAACGGGATATCTGTATGGTGTTTCAATCCTATGCCCTGTTCCCGCATATGTCGCTAGGGGAAAATATTGGCTACGGGCTGAAAATGCTAGGGCGGCCTAAAGCAGAAATACGCGAACGGGTTAAAGAAGCACTGGAGCTGGTGGACTTAGACGGTTTTGAAGATCGTTATGTGGACCAAATCTCTGGTGGTCAACAACAGCGCGTCGCTCTTGCTCGCGCACTGATCCTCAAGCCTAAAGTCTTACTTTTCGATGAACCGCTGAGTAACCTTGATGCTAATCTGCGCCGCAGCATGCGCGAGAAAATCCGCGAATTACAGCAACAATTTAATATCACCTCGCTCTATGTCACTCATGATCAAAGTGAAGCATTTGCCGTTTCCGATGCGGTATTGGTGATGAATAAAGGTAAAATCATGCAAATTGGCACGCCACAAACACTCTATCGTCAGCCAGCATCTGAGTTTATGGCAAGTTTTATGGGAGATGCCAATATCTTCCCGGCGACTTTAGCGACTGATTATGTCGAGATTTTCCAATATCGCCTGCCACGACCAGCAAACTTTACCACCAACCGACAATCGGTAACGGTAGGCGTCAGACCGGAAGCCATTACCCTGAACCGTGATGGAAATATCAGCCAACGCTGCACCATCAGCCATGTGGCTTACATGGGGCCACAATATGAAGTCACCGTAGATTGGCAAGGGCAAACGCTGTTATTACAGATTAACGCCACCCAATTGCAACCCAATGTCGGCGATAATTACTATCTGGAAATTCATCCGTTTGGGATGTTTATTTTGGCAGAACAAAGCAGCAGTTAATTTGATTGCAAAAAATCCTGACTTTTCGATCAAAAGGCCGCCAGATGGTGGCCTATATAATGAAAAAAAGACATTACCGCAGAACTTTTGAAGTATGATGATAAAAAAATGCTCGAACCAAGACTTTTAGTAGAGGTGAAAGTGAGCACTAAATTGAACGAAATGCTTGGCTTTGCCAAAGAATTGGAAGAGGCTGGTATTTCTAACGGTGATTTAACCAAAAAACTTGAAACTAAAATTCAGGCTCGCAATTTAAGTACTGCACTGCTTCCAAAAGAAAAAACAGACAACCAGTAAGCAGGATGCGGTACTTGCCAGAAAACACGTTAAAGCACTGATACAGGAGCGGAAATTATGAAAATGCAGACTTTTGAAAGCGTATGGGACGCGATCAGTGATACACCAGAACAGGCCGAAAACATGAAGATCCGAGCGCAGCTAATGAATATGCTCAATGTATGGATTGCAAAACGGGAATTTACCCAAGCTGAAGCCGCCAAAATGCTAGGGGTTACCCAGCCCCGTGTTTCAGAGCTTGCCAGGGGGAAAATACAGCTTTTCAGTGTGGATAAACTGATTGCGATGATGGCTCATGCAGGTGTGTATATCCGGCATATGCCAGAAGTCGCTTTAACCGCATTACCTGCCGTTTAACTCCCTCTCAAAAGTGAGATCTAGTGCTTAGCATGCTGAATTTCACTTTTACTTAAAAGCCCCTGATTTCATTACCGCTATACAATTTGTAAGGTTCTATGCCATCTTTTTTACACTCATCAAAGAAGATAACCAGAGATTTAACGCCCTCTTCCTTCAACTCACCAATGTTATAAGCGTAAAAGTCAGCAGCACCACTTAACCCGACAAACTCACCGCGAAACATCTTGATTTTCGGGTCAAAAGTAATAACAGCCACATGGTCGGCAATTTTTAATGTACTGTTCATCATATCTCAATTCCTAATTAAAACAGCAAGAACCTGGCAAATAATGGAAATAAATTTACCAGATTCCTGATTAAATATTAAATACAAAACCAGCGACAAATAAACATATTATTTAAGTAGTTCTCTTACCTGAGCGGCAAATGCCTCACCGCCATCTTTCGCAGTATAACGTACATGCAAAATAATATCGGTCAAATTATCCAGAATATCTCGCTGTATACTGTCTGTTGCCGCTGATGGGAAGGTGAGTTTCCAGTCAGAAACCGCCCCGGTTCCTTCAAAAGGCAGATAACGATCATCACCGAAATTAAGATTAAATGTACCACTATCATTAATACCTGATGAAAGTGCGATTTGTTGACTCGCTCTCAAATTGGTGACAATTTGTTTATTATCGCCCTCCTTATTTGACAGTAAATATTTCACACCATTAATATCTGGCGTTTTCAGCGTATAACTTTTCGTTTGAGTTAAAATTGCTTTAATATCCTGATAAGGACCCATTAATGTTGGCAGTGTGACCGATACAGAAGTGATCTGGCGTAAATAATGCCCGGCATAATCTTGATCAAATAATTTTTCATTCAGTATAAATGTCATTCCTTCACCGGTTTTAAGTTCAGATTGAATCTCTGCCCATTTCTTAGTACCAGATAATAGATTTTTTAACGAAATTGTTTTAGTTAACTCTAAACGACGTTCATTACGATTCAAATAAGCTGACTCCATTTTCAGTAGATTCAATTTAATCTTTTCACCTACCAATAAACCATTATGGTTATCGTCCCAACCATTTTGCACAATGAATTGTGTGGAAAAATCCCCCATTTCATATTGCCAGCATGCTTGTGCATTTAAACATAGCGACAGTACTGCATCATAAGCCTGACGATATAATGACATCATCTGATCATTCAACCATTGATAAAGAGAAGATTTCGTTACTCTGGTCACAGTAAAAAATTGATACATATCCTGCTCTTTTTGCAGTTGTGCCTGAGATTGCTGTAGCGTTGTATTTGCGGCGGAGATTTGTGCCTCTTGCTGTTCGAGCTGTTTTTTCAACATTTCCAGTTCACTTTCCGCCTGTTTATATTGAATCTCCCACTCTTCACGTCGCCGGTTATAACCTGCTTTAACACTCAACGTATCACTCGCCATTTGCATAATTAATGATGCAGTACGTGTAATACCCGCAGAACAAATAAGCGGCATATGCCATCGTTGCCCACCAAATGACGTTCCCGCAATACTCGGTATCAGCGAAGCGGCGCCAGCAGCGGTTAACATTCCTTCCTCAACAGAAGAAATAATTTTTGCCGTACCTTGTAAATTCAGCGCATTGGTTTCATCTGTAGAAATGTTTTCATCATAAAGCGCCTTATAATGATCAATCCGCTGTTGTAATGTCTGCTGACTTTTTAATAATGCCTCTTTTCCTTTTTCAGCAATTGCGACAGCATCTTTCTGCAATGCAATAGCGAAAATAGCTAAATCTTTTAAATGTAATTGATTCAACTCTTCCTGTTCCGCGCGATCTTTACGTTCTTGCGCACTTAAGAGTAAATCACCAAAATGACTTAATGTATCTACCGCATGATAAACACTGGGTAATAGCGCCCGGAAACGATAAGGCGGTATATTCAAAATACCCTTGCTACCTGCTGACAATAATGATCCGCCGTTTGCCAGTAAAGCGAGCAAGTTTTTCGGATCAACCGGTGTTGCATATAATGGTAACGACAACGGTTTACCATCTAAAGTCAAGTTGTGGCGCAAATTATAAAATCTGCTGGATAAAATATCCCAATACCATAATAAATCATTGTTCAAAGGCACTCTGAAAATAGCATTATCCACTGCCGCATGAGCACCGACTTTAGTGGCTGGAAGATCAATTAACATATCAGGAACAATATTACTCTCAAATTCGCGTAATTTATTATTCTTTGAAGAGGTGATATCTGCCAATTCAACAGGTAGCCAATGACTGACCAAATCAAAATCGGGTCTGGGACCGAGTAATTGCTGTGCTTGAAGATAGCGTAATTTAGCATTATTTAATCCATCATTGGTCAGAAAGCGATAAAAGCTATCACCAAAATCAATTAAGTTCTGCACATACATTTGGAATATGGCTTTCTTATAATGTACCGGATCTGCATAAGCTATTGCATCTGGATCTTGTAATCCTTTTAGTTGTACTGAGCTATCTCGAGAAACCTCTAACAGGCTGCAATTCCAATAGTTTGGGCTACCATTATTCTTATTTTTACCCCCTGGATTGAAAATATAATGCAACCAGTTTTGGGCATCCTGATATTGTTGTGAGGTATTGAGTTGATATGCGACTAAATAAGGAACATGGAAGAAGAGCTCCCAAAAATAAATACTATTTGCCCCGTTAAGTGCTGAGTCATTATTTTCATCACTACCCGGAATAGGCGGCTCTTTAATATGTTGCGTCTCCCAATTCAATACATCAGCAATAGAATAGTTAGCCCGTGCAATAAGCTCCTTGCCAAATAAAGTATTTAATCTGATAGATCGATACTTAAATTGCAATTCAGTAATATCCAGATACTGTGCTTGCGTTTTTTTATCATAGGCCAACAGCAAATTAGGATAGGGAGTTTTACTGAGTTTAACTTCATAATAGTTATAACCTAAATCCGCATCTTCCCCTGCTTTCTTATAACCTAACTTTAAAAACACACTCGAATCATTACCATTTATTTCATTGAGATCAAGTTCTACCGGAGGAATAATACTACTTCCATTGAGTAATTGACCTTTTGAATATAACAGATTATCGCTACCATTCTTAGTATTCCATAAACAGAAATCAGCTTCTCTATAACCTGAATGGTCAATATCTACTTTTGGCGTTCCATCTCCAGAAGCAACAAGTTTACCGCCAGATTTATTAAGCTCTGAACTAAATACTTTAGCTTCTTGTAATCCAGACAGTGGCACCTCCATTTCTTTGGTAAAATGATAGGCATTACCTTGCTTTTCTCCCCATTCAGAAAAATTAACCGTCAACTCAGGATAACCACTCTGACTGGAATTAAACATAATATAAAAATAGTCACCTGCTGCATAACCATTATCATTAATAGTCACCGCGACAGAAACCATTATTTTCCCATTATTCTCTTTAGCACCACCGGCGAGTGAAATATTAACCTTTCCTTTTTCACTCGATTTACTTTTAAGATCAACATTACATTCTACAGATTTAATAATCTCTTTCCCAATTGATAAACTATTATTACCTCTAAGGCGTAGTTTTCCATTACCCATTTCAGCAAATAGTGTCATTTTCCCTGTCGCAAGCCCAGGATAACTTCCTGACTCCTGATAAACCGGTTTATCAACTAATTTATAGGTATCGCCAAAATAAGCTGACAACATATTATATTGTGCAAGATCTTTTGTAGAATTAAATTTAATCTGTTGATAAATATAAATATCTAATAAATGGTCACCAACCTTAGGCACAGGAACTTCACTAAATAGTAAATTACAAGAGTACTGATGATGTTCTTCTTCTGATATATTATTATTTGATTTTTCTGTTTTATAAATAGCAGAAATAACTAATACAGGTTCAGCTCGCAAATCCATTAATGCAATTAGTTCAAAATCATTATTAACTTTATTCTTATCACCAGTAAAAGTACGTAATTTATTTGGAATACTCCATTCACCATTAAATTTTCGATATATCAGATTAATACTATAATAATTTTTCTCTTCACTATTATTATCAAGCTCATGCGCCAACCAAACGATGTGAAGACGACCATCAATAACAACTGGACGGATCTTAATGATTTCCCCAGTAGCAGGAATACCAATTTTTTCCCATTCTTTCCAAGCGGTAGGATTAATGATATCTTGCATATTTCGATTCGCCATATTCAGCGATCGCCAATAATATTGACCTGGCGTAATATTCATCTTACCAATGAAATAATATTCAGCCTGAGCGGGTGCTAATTCCTTAGTCGTACTGATATAACCGCTCATTAACTCTAAATTACTTATTTCTTTAAATTTATTTAAGTAATTCAATATGACTTCCTGAACAACCTCATCACTCAATTTACCTTTATTTAAATTATCCTCCAACTCTTTAAAATCACTTGTTTTATTCTGACGTAATATAGGACTAATATAATTTTCTGGATAATTCCATAATTGTTGAAAACCAGCCCAAATATTATATTGGCTTAAAACATCATTCCATTTCTCTACTTTATCTTCATGTTGATAATCATACCCTGGTTCCATGTTAAGCATAATGCCATTAATATATTGCTGAACACTGGAAATCGCTTGTGCAGCGACACTGGTATTAACCTGACTAGATACCTGATTATCAATAAGTAAATACTGATACAAATCATCCGGCGTTTTTAAATCGGGTACATTAGCTGTTTTTGAAATATGCCCCAAGTAATAACTAACTAATCCATCACGAATATTCTCAGCTAATTTTTTAGAAACAATATTTTTCATATCCTGAACCTCTATTAGAAAATTTTTATTCCATCATGACAGTTATATTTACAGAGTTGCTACCATCGCAGCACCAACCTGTTTATAATCCTCATAAGAGGAATGAGCATTAATATTTATCGTCGCTAACAATAAACGCATGGAAAGCGCCATCTCCTCAGACCAAACTTTAAGTCTCATCATGGTATCTATTTCGGCCAATGTTTTTACTCTATTATCTTTCTTGCCAATAATATATGAATGAGCTAATAGCACTTCATCACTCTGCCATGACAATAATTCAGTTAATATTTTCACCATATTAGCTTTATCGTTATTTTGACCATCCGTATTAACTAACTGCAAATAACGCAATATTTTATCTTCCGCGTTATCTAAAGAAGCAGCTAATTGCAGCCAATCCCGGTAGCGACTGAAATAATAAATAATTGATAAAGAAAATTGTGTATTTTTGCAGCCAAACCTTTCAGGATGTTCAGAAAAATGATTCAACATCACAGTACTCAGTTGGAAAGTTTTAATTGCTGAAATATATCGCGATAAATCATACATCAGTATCAAATAATCCTGACCGATCATCTCTGGCTGCAAATTCTTATTATCAAATAATTCAAATGACTTCAATAAGAAATCATAACTACTTGAACCAATCCAATTTAAAATAAATAACGGAAACGGTTGTGATAACTGAAATGCATTTGCCAACATACTGGCTGATATTGCATGTTGTGCAGATTGAGTTTGAGTGATAATTGCAGCCCACTGCTCAGTAATAGATACTTTAACTTTCTCATCAAGTAATATACTTTTTATCGCTTTATTAATCTCATTAGTAATATTAACATCAGGCTTAACTAAACCATATTTTTGATGCGATACCGCGTTTAAAACAGTTTGACGTGGGGTTAACCAATTAATCAAATCACCATTATTATCTAATGCTGGCAAAGTATTCGACGATAAACTTTCCAGGGTTAAGCTTTCTGAATCACGATGCAGTCCAACTTGATTAATAAAGGCCACCTGCGATGCATTTCCGGTCATAACAACTTCGTTAGCCGGTAATAAAAATAACTGGAGAGCACCAACAGATAATTTATTTTTTGCCAACCATTCTGTGGCTTGCTCCATTGCAATCATAATATCCAATATATCTGTTTGCCTATTATTTCCTGATGGCAATAAATAAGGAATACCAGCGACCTGTTTTAATACTTTATTTCCACCTATCAGCGTTAAAAGAACCACACCTTCCTGTGGTGTTAACCCCAAAATTCTCGATAATTGCACAATGCGATAAAACGCAGAAACAACAGGAAGTGAACACGTTAAACTCTTTTTGCCAATCGATTCGGCAACTAATGGCGCTAATAGAGCAAAAGTACTCGCTTCAATTTTTAATCCAGCACATAACTTACTAATAATAGTATCATCCTGCTTTATTTCCGAATAAAACTTACTATCATCAATCACCAAGGGCGCAGCAAATAACGAAGATGAATTGAATATCTGATCAAAGAAAGGAATCGCGGCACCCGTTGAGAAAGGGGTAATTTGATATATCAATGCGGCAAAATCATCAGGCGAAATATGATATTTTTTGCTCCAATGATGGAAAATACCTAACATACGTAAAGTATTATCATTCATTTGTAATTGTTTATTTTTATCCCCTTCAGCCCGCATAGTTGCAGTCACCAATAAATCAATTTTATCTACTGGCAAATTAACCCATTTCCACAACCGTATCATGCGATTTAATCTATCAAAGCGTTCATGACTCACACCCGATAATTTATTTACCTCTTGTTGCAAATTACCACTTGAGACAAATTCACGAGACAAATGTAAAAAATCACTCTCTTTTGCATTTGACCCATTAATAAAAACCGCCCCATAATTGTAAGGTGCCGCAGGTATATTCAATTTTGGTACATTGCTGGATAATCTCACATTATTTTGTTCTAATGCCGCCCCTTTATTTGTAGATATTCCTTTTATACATAATAATTGCTCAACTTCCGCTACTGAGAGAGAGGTTTGTGTAGTAAAATTTGATAACAATTCAAGCAATGCTGCATTATTAACACCGTAATTATCCTGATAGAATTGGTTATTAGATGGATTCAATGGTTCACTAATTATTTTTTGCTGAGAAATACCTAACTGGTTTACTAAAGGTGTTACAAATTCTCCATTAGCAGTATTCAAATTGGATTTAAGAAAATAAGGATAACTCTTATCTGTTTGTTGCATCATTTCCAAACAAAAAAATTTTCTATTATCAAACGTTAGATTAATTTGGTTTTGTGCATAATCATAAGGGAGTTGGAATGGATAACGTACATTAGCCAAAAGATCATAACTGGATAAATTGGCCTTTCCTTGCTGTTTTAGCATAGCTTCCAAACGCTGACTGAGCATAGTATTAACCAATGACAGTGTTGTAATCTCCTGATTAATACTGACTTCATCCAACATTAAATGTGCCAAATCAGAGCGGCGCTCATCTATTTTAATTGCCTCAGAACCCGCATTCGATTCAATATCCATAGCTAATTTATAAATTTCTGCTAAATAAGCAACCGGTGAATTATTCGCTTCCGGGGCGCTATTTGGGCAATATTGCTGCCAGTTATCCTGAAATAAGGATTGATATTGAGGACCTTCTTTTAATGAAAGAGAAGAATAACTCCTGGCATATGTATGATGAGTGTAATGCTGCTGGCGAAATTTACGCGCTATTTGTATGGCATAGCTGTTTGCTGTATCATAAATATCTTCTGCCTGATGTTCTGAATTATACTTCGCTAAAAATAGATTACGAGGTGTTCTTATAATATCAAAAACAGATTTATATCCTAATTCGATTATCTTATCGGTAAAGTTATATTTATTACCTAATGTCTCCAGCAATGGGCTGATATCATGATTCATAGGATCGCCTTTATTTATTAGAAATATACCCGTCATCTTTCAAGTTGCTTCTTTGTTGGCTGCACTCACTCACCCCAGTCACATAGTTATCTATGCTCCCGGGGATTCGCTCCTTTGCCGCCGCGATGCATCTTGAAATCCATAGGGTATATACAGGATGGATATTTTTTTATAAAAAAAAACAATAAATTAGAGAACAGAGATGCAATAAACAATAAGAAATTTATTGCATCATCTGATGGTTATTAAGAATAGTTAATTATTAACTGATTTTCGGCTCAAGTGTAATCAGAGCATATCCCGCACGATTGGGTTTATTTTTATGTGTCACTCTGAGCAAAACAACTTCTGATCGAGTAATATCACTTGGCGCAGTATAAGTTGCCGTATATTTCTCGATGTCATTACCAAACTCATCTTTTATGACTTCTGGTTCTCCTACCTTAATACTTCCTCTTTCTGGCATAAGGCTCCATTCACTTGGAGAAGTCAAATCATTACCTATAGAAGTGAACTTCATTACTGCATCTGGTGTTAATAACTCCTGATTATAGCTAGGATCAATCTTGAATTCAGCTATAGTACTTTTACTGATAAGCAGAATATTGACTTTATCTAAATCGCCATTATCAGCAACAGCCGTCACCGTGACCATATTATATCCGGCCGGGAAAGAGGCTGGAGGCGTATATTTGCCACTCGTATCGACAACGCCATAACCAGCACCCGTTTCCACATTCCAATTCACTTTCTTATTGCCATAAACAGTAAAATTGACATTCTTATTAACATCATTTTCATTGATAACAACAAAAGAAGGGCTAACCGATACGGAGGAAGGCAACAGAGTTACAACCGCAGAAGCTTTAGCGTTTGTTTGTGAGTCTGTCGCAGTAATTGTCACAATTTGACTATTCCCTTTTATCTTAGCCGGTGCAGTGTAATCGCCGGTATTCGCATCAATACTCCCCAATCCCGCTGGCGTAATAGACCAATTTACCGTTGCATTGATGTTGGTTGTAAATTTATGCTTAGTGTTCACTGGCATCGTTAATTGAAGATCATTGATTCTAAATGCAGTTAATGTTGGGGAAATATTACCAAATAACACCATATCCCCAGGCACATACACTTTATCAAATTCAAGATAATTACTTTCAGGAAAAAGAAGGTGATTAACTGCAAATAGACGTATGCTATCGAGTTGAATCTTTGCCACGTTGGCTAAATTATTTTCAACGATATCTTTAACAATTCCTGCTGTTTTATCGATAAACTCTGATTCAAAATCAGGGCCTATAATACCTCCCCAACCAGATGCACCTTGTTTGTCATAACGGGTACTCATTCCATAATGTGATTCCAATTTAATTTCATCATTAGATATAACTGTAGGCGTAATATCTATTGATCCGTCAACATAGAAATCAATTTCCTTGCTAGAATAATGACCAGTTATTAGAGTACTTTCTAAGAAACCGACTTTTTGAGCAAAACGATAAGCTTGACCATTATTACCTACTCCAGAAAAGACAATTTTTTCCTTTCCAGGTTTAATATACATTCCAGAATAAGGAATTTTTACCTTTTCTGGCCAAACACTATTGGCACCATTATATTTAACCAATCCCGTCCATACTGTATAGGGCTTTCTTTTATATTTTATAGGCTCATTACTTTCAGAATATCCACTTTTTATATTCAAATATTTAGCTGAATCATCTTGTTGATAATTGAGACTGATCAGTTCTAATTCTACTCCCGTCGAACTCGGTAATAAACGTTCATATTGCGGTTTAAGAATATTCTCAAAAAGTGTCTTATTACTGATAATTAATACCGCAGAACGATTATCGGGTATCAAATAAGGAAAATTACTTGAGTTAGTCGGTAATACTCCACCATTAGGATTATAGTGTGTTGCAATAAATAACAACACCGCCCCATGACCATAATTATCAGCACCATATGAATTAGCACCGGGCGCAGGTTGAGTTCTGATTTTAAACATTGTTGGTACTAACCCATACGAACTACCCAACTTCAAAACACCTAACTCATAAGTGACATCATTATTTTTGAGCCAATTACGGAAAAACTCCTTTACTTCTGCTGGCGCATCGTCAATAACATTGATTACCCCCAAAGTCCCTTTTTTAAACTCAACGACAACTTTGCCATCACCACCAACAGATCCTGTTGCCGCAATCAAGTCAACAGTTATGGTCATATGGTAATCATTATTCGGTGTAATTCTTTGATAATTTTTTACTCTACCATCATCATAAAGTTCTACTATCGTGCCAGCAATAAAGTTTAATTTTACCGTTGCCTGAGAACGTTCAATTGATGAATTTTCAAAGGAAATTAACGGCACTCCCAATACCAAATTGTCAAATTTTATCTTTTTACTCTCACTTTCCCAGCAAATAGGCGAAAAATGTGTACCTTCACTCACTTTTCTCACATATTGCTGTTCAAACAGCATATTTATTTTAGCTCTATCATAGGCAGCAATAATATCCCATCCAAGAGTCTTCGTTTTACCATTAAAATCATCAATAATGCTATTTTCTGTGGTCATATAATCACCTATTTTAGACGTCATAAAAGTTCTGTTATTAAAGGAAAAATTTCAAACAATAGCTACTGCTATTATATTATCTCAACGTAAAAGTAATAATCAGAATAGTGAATATTTATGTTCTATATTTCTAGCTTAGCGATAAGATGCAGAACAAATATATATTACCTAATCTATTCTGATGGATTAATAATCAATTAGGATAGATATGATAAGCATAACATATATTAATGGAAATATAACATAGCTAAATATTAACATAAAATATGCAATGGATAATATATAATATTAGCCCCACAGTTAATATTTAAATACAAAAATCAATAAATAAAAAATGACAATTACACTGTAAAACACATATTATAAGTTCTGCGAATATCAAAAGCCCCTTCTGCGTGACCTATTACGTCTAAAGTTGCTTTGCCAACACAGCACAATAATGCTCAATATCCACATTACCGCTACTGACGATAATCCCCCCTTTTAGCTTCGCAATGATTGACTTATTTGGCGGTCGGCAGCAATGACATCACCATAAACAGGAATATTTTGCATAGGAATAACTGCAAGTTATATAAAACATAGACAAATAAGTAAGTCAGTAAATAACGCCTTATGACTATACCCGTTATCCTTCAAGTTGCCTCTTTGTTGGCTACGCTGACTCAGAATCTCTGTGCGCTTGATTAATTATCGCTTTTGCCATCCATTTAGTGATCTCAATAATTTCCGCATTATCCATCCGCCAGATATCTTTCATCACCAAAAAGACTTCCGAGCCATAAATCAAGGAAAAAGACCGAATGACATTTTCCAAAGTATCCGGCGGAAAATGCCCTTTTAATGGTTCAACAACCATTGCAAGGATATCTTTACGATGCCCACGTACCAGTTTCTTTTCCTGCTTATCCTCAGATAAACATCCCTGAGCCCATTGTTGCAAGGAAACTAACAGAGCAGCTCGCAATGCGCCTTCGTGTTGAAACATTCGAGGATAGGCAAAATCCAACAACTCAGTAATCCGCTCCTCGGTCTTTTCACTAGCAGGCTTCCAGGTGAGGATCGGCCCAAGGCTGGCGCCAACAATGGCATCAATTAAATCACTTTGCGTCGGAAAATAGCGATATGCCGTTGCTCTGGAAACACCCGCATGCATTGCCAATTCAGAAACCGAAGGTATCGCTCTCTGTTCAAAAAGTTCCAGCGCCGCATTTATTAGCAATGTATAAGTTTTTTTCCGAGTACCAGTAAAATGAATTTTCGTCTTCGAGTCCATCATTGCCATAACTCTTTCACAATAGAAATCGTAACATTAACACTTATGGTTAAAATATTTTTTCGCTATCATCACTCTACTCAACCATCTACAAAACGACCAAATTGATTCAATTTATTTATGGATAAAATGAGATGACAGTCTCAATTTGGTAATATAACAGTGATACTTGAGTCTCATATTGACTATAATCTGTCCATGAATGAGTAGTCAGCATCAGGGAAGTATCCATAATTATAATGAAAAAAAGTCAAGGCTATGTTTATATCGCTACTATTTTTGATACCAAGCGCGCAGAAATTTTCTACGTCAAGGATCTGATCAAAAAAGCTGGCCTTGCCGTTCGAACTGTGGGTTTGACTACTCAACCTGGCTCACTACCACTGAAATCCGTGACTATCTGTTTGGCGGTGTTCTTGCCGGTGACGCTGACCGTCTGGGGGCAATAATCCGCACGAGAATACCTTATATCAGCTCTTACGAAACGTTGGATATGGTGAATTTCAGTCATCTGAATTCTATCCCGGAACGCTACAAATACAGGCAATTTTACCGTCACAATCCGCAAGTAACATTGATGCGCACCATACCGGAAGAGAACCGACAAATGGGAATCTGGATCGCTGAAAAACTCAATCAGTGCGAAGGAAAAGTAAAATTTATTATTCCAGAAGGTGATTTTCCCGCTCTGGATATTAAAAATAGACAACTCATTAAAAGCCCTCATCATGTGAATTCACTTGATTTTTGCCAACAGGTGATTGACGAATACCAGCAAATGATGGCTTAGCACCGGCGATAATACCGTTGCAAAAACAACACTGACACTGAAAGATTATATACAACTAATTAATGACTAGGCAAAAAGTTGCCAAAAGAGGGCATTCTAATGCTATTGTTCTATCAGTGATGAATTTACGATGTGTCTGTCAGGACGTTGTACTAAAAGAAATTAAAGCAGTTAACTATTCGTGTTCTAAAGGGAAGCCATAAGAACTTCCTGTTAATAACCCTGCTGTAAGATGTTAGGAGTTAACAAACTAAATTAAAACATAAACATACCGGCTTTGTTTTCTCCCTTTCGGAGCTTATTTCCGTCAACACCAGGCTCCTGCGGCCCCCACCGCAGGAGTTTTTTTATGAATAAACGGGCAGCAGGTTAAAACTTGATAAGATATGGGCAGCAGCATTTAGTACGCCAAATAGCAAAATCAAGCCGAGCATCACATTACCTCCCCAAACTCGATACATAGGGCTACCAAATCGTTTACGGGATGCTCTGGCAAGTAACACAGGAACGATAGCAGCCCAAACTGTTGCAGCAAGGCCAGCAAAACCAATCGCATGAATAAAGCCATTCGGATAAATCATTCCACCAACCATTGGCGGAAGAAATGTCACTAATGCCGTTTTAAAGCGCCCTAGCTTGGTATCATCAAATTTAAGCAGATCAGCTAAGTAATCGAACAATCCAAGCGTGACACCAAGGAATGAGCTGGCAACCGCAAAGTTAGAAAAAAATTTGGGATGCTCTTAAATAAGGAGCACCCCGATTATTATTATTTAATTGGTTTTAATCTTGCAACGAAATGTCGTAATACGGATGGCTCATAAGTAAACATTAATCCTTTAATCTGAGGAATTCGCTCCTTTAAAGAAATAAAGGCTTCTACAACATAATCCATATGATCATTAGTATAGACGCGACGAGGAATAGTTAATCGCAAAAGTTCCATTGGCACACAGCGGGTACGCACTTCATTAAAGAGATCTTCATCATCACGGAAACAGCAAAGACCACCAATATTGACCAAAGGGTCTTTTTTAGCTGACATTGTTAACATATCGCCATATTGATACATCTCCTTGACGATCTGCTTAACGGATTTATTTTCATAGCCCTTTTCTCTTTGCTTAATAAACCAAGCATTTTCACAAAAACGGGCTGAATCAATCACCACAGGAATATCATGTTGCTTTGCTATCTCATACACAGTGCTCATATTAGCAATAGAGATAGGCTGACCACCGGAGCTGTTACAGGTAACGGTTGTAATAATCGCGACAATATTATCAGCGCCATGTTCCGCTATCGTTTTTTTCAATTCATCAATATCAAAATCGCCTTTCCACTCATAATAGGTGGTGGTATCAAAGGCTTTTGGTGTGACAACATTAATCGCTTTCGCGCCATTTAATTCAACATGAGCCGCTGTCGTATCAAAATGGAAATTAGAAATAAACACCGGATGTGTTGCACCACCTTGTGCTTTTTTCCGAGCAATTAATGTCGGAAATAAAATCTGCTCTGCTCCACGCCCTTGATGGGTTGGAATAGTATATTGGTAGCCAATTAATTCATTAACTTTATCACATAAATGATAATAGTTACGGGAACCTGCATAAGCTTCATCCCCCATCATCATCCCCGCCCACTAGCGATCACTCATTGCTCCAGTGCCAGAATCTGTCAGCAAATCAATATAAACCGCGTCACTGGGTAATAGGAATGGATTATATCCGGCTTCTGCTAATACTTTTTCACGTTCGGCACGGGTAGTCATACGAATATTTTCTACCATTTTAATACGGAAAGGTTCTGGAATACGTTTCATATATATTTTTTATCCAATAGTTGGCTATACTGCATAATTCAGACAAATTTCCAAAAACAACCAGAAATACGCCAGAATAAATATAGTGATTACAAGATTTAATTTTAAATATAACCAGAACAACTAATCAGGGAAAAAATGAGAAATACGGTGATCGACATTAAACCATGCTTGCATATTACAAGAACAAATAAGATGATAACGTAAAAATATAGAAATCATAAAATGAATTTATTCCCTGATTAAAATCAGCCATTAAGATATAGATAATATTTAAATTATCCGTGACCAATTCCACAAAAATAGAAAGCATCAAAAATATAATTTTATATATATACCTAATAGATTTNNGCAAGTGAATGAATCCCCAGGAGCATAGATAACTATGTGACTGGGGTGAGTGAAAGCAGCCAACAAAGCAGCAGCTTGAAAGACGAAGGGTATAGATTCAATTTAGTTAATCAGATAAATTATCAAGATAAATAGGCAACGGATTTAATAAAAAAATATAACAATGCAATTAAGCACCATTAATTAAATAAACTACTAACACAATAAACCACGAATATAATTTACAAAAAACCGCCCTTTAATAAAGGGCGGAAAATAGAGAAAAACATAGGTAGAATTCCGCATAATACAATAATTGCACTAGCTGAACATCAATATAGCTCCCCTTTCGATTAACTATTTTTTTCAACTACAACAGGCGTTGGATAATCAGAGGTTAAATGATTAGGAACGTGAGAACCGATAATACATGTTGCAGTATGAGATGAAAAAACGATACATTTTATAGCACATATAGGAAAATGTGGTTGCAGCACACAAGCATAAGTAGATGTAGAAAAAGCAGAAAAAAAAGTCAACGTTAAAAGGGCCCAAAGTAACTGGTGTTGTAATCTATTTATCATCATATCACCTCACTGAATGGTATATTTTCATTTCCTTATGTTCGACTCCTTTAAATTAATTATAGGACAAAATTTAACCACAAAGATTTTTCTATCACTTTGTTGATAAATCGTTTAAGTTATCATAAAAAACTTAATGACCCGATTTGAAGAATCTCTACAATCCAACAAAATTATTCATCAATATCAAACCATAAACAATATCCCATAATGATTCATTAGGCATACATATATAGATACCCATATATTGGCCAATTTGACATTCAATAAGCACCACTAATACATTAAAAAATTGTGTAAAATATTTTTAACACGGGTATTTGAATTTGTTATCAATTCCGCTAATACATCCGACAAATAGTAATGCTAATATTTGCTGCTAATCATTTCCTTTATGATGCTCATTGATCGTTATTTGATTCGTGCCACAAGGCGTTATTCAAGCAGAAAAAATCCAATCACAGAATTCACCTTTTTATCTTTCTATACCTAATAGATTTCGAGTTGCAGCGCGGCGGCAAGTGAACGAATCCCCAAGAGCATAGATAACGATGTGGCTGGGGTGAGTGAAAGCAGCAGCTTGAAAGATGAAGGGTATATATCTCATCCCTGTTAACGGATAAATAAACCATGTACAATACCTGAATATTTTCTGAATACGCGGCATCTCAAGAAATAATTCATTTACCTTTTTCAATAAGCAGGTTTTTCAAATGCATCAAACTGATGTTACTGAGCGCTCACTCTTTTCGTTAAGCTGGCCGATTTTTATTGATATTCTTCTCCATCTGGCCACTTTATTAATTAATACTTATATGGTGAGCCATGTTTCTACTTCTTATCTAGCTTCCATGGCCGTAGGTAATCAGGTATTTGATCTGTTTATCACTATCTTCAACTTTATCAGTGTTGGTTGCAGTGTCGTTATTGCTCAATATATTGGTGCAGGCAAACGGGATAAGGCTAGCCAGGCGATCCATATTTCTATTGCATTCAACTTCTTGCTTGGGTTTATCTGTGCACTGATTACTATCTTCTTCGGCTATAAAATCTTATATATCATGAACATGCCGGAACATCTGATGGAAGATGGTTTTAACTATCTGCACATTCTGGGTATCTGTCTGATCCCCGAAGCTATTTCGATTATTCTGGCTGCGTGTTTGCGGGTTTATGGGAAATCGAAACCGGCAATGTATGTTACTTTGATTGCTAACGTGCTGACAGTGCTAGGTAATATGATCGTCCTGTATGGTTTCTTCGGATTACCTAAATATGGTCTGGAAGGTGTCGCCTGGTCTACGGTCTTTGGCCGGGTTGTTGCCGTGATCCTATTATTCTGTCTGCTCAGTTATGGCCTGCGGATCAAATTTACGCTGGCAGGTTTCCTGCGTTGGTCACAAGGTATGTTGGGCAAAATCTTATATATCGGTTTACCCGCAGCGGGTGAAAACGTCGTGTGGATACTGCAATATATGGCGGCCATAGCATTCATTGGACTGATGGGTGAAATTCCACTGGCAGCACAAACACTCTATTTCCAGCTATCACTGTTTGTGATGTTGTTTGGCATTGCCACCAGCATTGGTAACGAAATTATGGTTGGTCATCTGGTCGGTGCGAAGCGGTTTGAAGATGCTTATATTCGTGGCATTAATAGTCTGAAAATCGGCTGTATCGTCACTATTGGCGTGGTCACTGCTTTCTGGCTGTTCAGAATGCCGATTCTGCATTTTCTGACGCAAGATGAAGCTATTATCAAATTGTTGTTACCACTATTCTTGCTATCCGTTTTTCTGGAGCCAATCCGTACCGCAAATATCGTTATGGTGAACGCGTTGCGTGCTTCCGGTGATGCGCGTTTCCCACTATATGCGGCCATATTCTTTATGTGGTGTATTGCTGTTCCGATAGGGTACTTTTTGGGGATCAAAATGGAAATGGGCATTTTAGGTATCTGGATCGGTTTCTTCTGTGACGAATGGTTGCGTGGGCTCACTAATATCTGGCGTTGGAAATCTAAAAAATGGCAAACTAAGCGACTCGATATTTGAATGATTAAAATAACTATTCAACCAGTCTCCTTAAAATAGTTTCTTCCAGTTACCCCCACAACAAGAGGTGCCCAAATAGGTACCTCTTGTTAATCATCGAGCGGAACGCAGTCTGGTAACAGACTGCATTTATGCTTAATTACCTATTTAAATTAAGGAATATTGCTAATAAGCGAAATTCTATATTCTAAACATTACGATCAATATCATTGTAAATATATATTCATACCAAATAACCAATGAAATTATATCATAAGTTATTGTTACCGATAATAAAAACAAACTATTTTATAAAAACCACCTATGTAACATGCTTATATATAATATAAAAATATAATTCCAAAAAATAAATAGAATATAATTATACATTAATCATCGTTACTATTTTAAATTATCGGTAATTATATTTCCCTTATAATTAAAATTAACCACTCTGATAAATATAATTATTAATAATGTTTATTTGAGATAAACAATCACATATTAAAATCATTAAATAAAAAAACAGATTTATATTATTTTCAATAATTAAAACATTAGATAAATAACACGAATCCCCTCTATCAACATTAGCAGAATTCATTTCCTATACCTAATAGATTGCGAGTTGCAGCGCGGCGGCAAGTGAATGAATCCCAGGAGGATAGATAACGATGTAACTGGGGTGAGTGAAAGCAGCCAACAAAGCAGCAGCCTGAAAGATGAAGGGTATATATATTTAAACTGAATCTCTATTTACCTACCCCTAAATTAACTCTTCTTAAGTAAATATAAGATTAACTGGCTTAACAAAGTTATCCAAATTGTTACATTTAACTAATAACCCTGTTGAGAAATTTTTTCTTTCCACTATTATGAATCGATGAACGGTTATTAAGCTCATTAAATTAATTCGTTTATTTTTAAGCATATTTGTTTACTACGTTACAACTTATAATTTCATTAATCACAATCGTTATTAATTTTTAAATCATTAAATTAGGATCATTTAGGGGCATTCAATGATAAGTAAGGAAACATTCGAGATATTTCCCTCTGTGGATATTGTTGACGGAATAGCAATGACATCGAATTCCGCAATTCGATTAACCCGTGGTGAAAGCTCAACATTACGGAGACCTTTAGGTACCCCGACAGAAGTCGCACTAGCCTGGCAAAATGCCGGAGCAAAATGGATCCATGTTGTTGATCTTGATGCTGCATCAGGACGGGGCTCAAACAGCCATCTTATTGCCGATGTCTTGGCTGCGGTCGATATTAACGTACAGGTCTGTGGCGGAATCAGAGATGAAACCATCTTGCGCAAAGTATTAGCAACTGGATGCCAGCGAGTTAATTTGGGGACCGCAGCATTAGAAAATCCAGCTTGGTGTGCCCGAGCCATTGCCGAATATGGCGATAAGATCGCCATTGCTCTGGACATAAAAAGCACATCAGAAGGTTATCAACTGGCAACGCATGGATGGAATGTCAGCAAAGGCAATCTCTGGGATGTTCTTGAGCGCCTCGACAAACAAGGTTGCCAACGCTACGTCGTAACCGATGTTGAGCGGGGAGGCATGATGAGTTCGCCAAATTTCACGCTATTACAGGAAGTCTGCGCGAAAACGTCATCACCCGTTATTGCCGGCGGCGGAGTATCGAGCCTGGATGATCTCCGCGCTTTAGCGGATATGTCCACTATCGGTGTCGAAGGGGCAATCCTTGGTCAAGCTCTACATATTGGTAAGGTTCCTCTCGAAGATGCCCTTGCTGCAACACAATCACCGAGACGTTGAATATGTCTGAATCTTTATCTACTGCATTGGATCTTCGCTCTATTGGTTTGCTGGGCGAATTACGTAGCGTACCTGAAACAAGCTATTTAACGAAAGAAGTGATGGCGTTGCCTGGTTTACTCACGGAGAAGCCAACATTCGTAGGCTCCCGTGGTGCGGCCTATTACGAACAAAAACCTTGTCACGAGCTACTGATGACGGCGAAATATTACACGGAATACCTCTCTCAACTTGAGTGTACCGACAAGCTGTGTACTGCCCCATCAAAATATATATTGGCCGATCATAGCCTGGCAAAATTGCTCAGAATTGTTGATAGCTTATTAAGTTCTCCGCAGACGGTTAACGAAGATATTGTGCCATTCATCGATGGGATCAAAGAGTGTGCAAAAGTCGTCAGCTCAACACTGATGGGCACACCATTTACTTTTTCATCCTCTCCGATCCATGACCTGAAATTGCCTTCACCTACGGAACACAAAGTGCCCAGACCGTTTATTGAAGGGGATAATCATCTGTTAACTTTGGCCGCTGCCCAAATTGACATATGCCGCAACTCCTCTGTTGTTGGCATCATGTTGGGAGGATCAGCGGCAGCGGCAGTCACAGCCGCAGCATGGGATAGTGAGCTCAATTTAGTGAAAGTTTCACGTTACGATGATACGTCTTGCAAGAGCAATCATCTCTGGGGGCGCAATATTCCATCCGGGCGAACCGTGACAATTATTGATGATAATTGCGGAACAGGCGACACCTTACATCAGGCAATCGATCTAATCATGGCCCAAACCGGACAACGTCCAAAGGCCCGTGCCGTCGAACTGCATTGGGAAAAATTATTACGTGCCCGCGTTTATGGGCATGCTGATCGTGTATTCAGTCCTGAAACCTTGGATGTCTTGACGCCTTGGTGTTTCAGACATCATCAGGTCCTGAATCGTTTAGTTAATCAGCCTTTCGCGGATGATAAATATGCTCACACAACCACGGCAGATTGGGTTGCCTATTCATACAGTTTATTATCTATCCTTCATGACACCCTGACAGACTCAACATGGGCAGCCAAATTATTGCGCTTTTTATTAAATCTAAAAGCACAAATACCGCTGAATTATGAACAACCAATCGATGCATTTAAAGCCCTGACACATCAATGCCCTGAATGTTCAGCTCGCAAAAACTCGTTTGGAAAGGGAGTGAATTGATCATGACAACAGCACATATTATTTGGGATTGGAACGGTACATTACTTAATGATGTCAATGTTTCATTGAGTGCAACCAATTTCGCACTAGCAGAAATGGGTATTGAACCACTGACGCTGGAACAATATCGGGAATATTATTGTGTTCCAGTACAAACTTTCTATAAACAAGTGATTGGCCGTGAACCTTCATCCTCTGAATGGTCAATGATCGGAAAAACGTTTAATTTTCACTATCGCCCAGGTATTCAGAAAGCCAGTTTAACGGAAGGTGTAAGTCAACTCCTCGCTTCTCGTTATGAAACAGGCGCAACTCAGTCATTATGTTCACTGATGGAACATCATGACTTAGTCCCTATGCTTGATAATCATGGTATTGGTAAATTCTTTACCCAAATAGATGGTAGAAATACGCCATTATTGACAACCGGCAAATCAGAGCAGTTAGCTAACCATCTCAAAAAACTCAATGTTGCTCCTGAGCAAAGTGTGGTTATTGGAGACGCTACCGATGACGCAATTGCCGCATTAGCAACAGGAGCTCATGCCATTCTTTATACCGGAGGAACCCACAGCCGTGTCAGTCTTGAAACAGCTGGCGTTCCCATTGTTGATACATTAAGAGAAGCCTTATTAATAGCAGATTCTTTGGTCCATAAACAGTAATAGAAAGGCTGTTCAAAATAATCCGATAACAAAGGGATCATTTATAACGGTGTACGAATAGATATTTAGCACATTAGTGCTAAAAGAACAGCTTAGTATTTAAAAGCAGATTATTCATTTAAAAAAGATCATCAAAGATAATGATTTAACTGCTATTTAAACTAAGTCAATAAATAATAAGGAATAGATTCATGTTAACTGCTGTAGTTGGACTCCAATTTGGAGATGAAGGTAAAGGAAAATTTGTTGACTATTTATCTGGCAACATCAATAACATTGCTCGATTTAATGGTGGCGCTAATGCGGGTCATTCTGTGCAACATGGTGATCTAAGAAGCTCATTTTCTCAATTACCGGCGTCACTCAACAAAAAGAATTTATATATCTGCCAAGGTGCTTTAGTTAGTCTTCCCGTGCTGGTTAAAGAGATCGATTTTATACAAAAAGAAAAAATTGACTCTAATATATTTATCGATCCGCGATGCCATATCGTCTTACCATTACACTCTGAGGTAAATAGGGCGTCAGAAAAATATAAAGGTAAGCAGAAGATAGGTTCAGTTGGTGTCGGTGTGGGGGCCTGTGTTGAAGACAAAGCCAACCGTCATGGCATTCGGCTTATTGATACCCTTGATAAAGAAAAATTAAGGAGTAAATTAGAATTTCTTTGGAATATCAGAAAAAAGCAGATTAACCATGTTTTTAATGCACAAACCACATTAGATTTTGAAGAGATGTTAGAAACAACTCATCAATATGGCAAGAGGATAGAACCCTATTTCACGTTCACTAATGAAGTTATCGGTGATTTACTTAATGCTGGAGAAGATGTTTTACTTGAAACATCACAAGCCACTTTCTTGGATAATAGTTTTGGTACTTATCCCTATACCGTGGCATATCAGACATTAGTGCAAACCTGCTTTGCGATGATAGGTATACCGGCACAGAAAATGCATATTGTTGGTGTAATGAAATCCTATATGATCCGTGTCGGTAACGGACCATTCCCCACAGAAATATCGACAGAACAGGCTAATTATATTCGAGAGCGTGGGAACGAGTATGGCACCGTTTCAAAAAGGCCAAGGCGTTGTGGCTGGCTGGATTTATCCCTGATTAAACATGCGGTGAAACTCAATGGCGTAACAGAACTCGCCATAACGAATGTTGATGTTCTTGCTGATTTACATGAAATAAAAGTCGCTATTGCCTATGAAATTGATGATAAACTCGTCTGTTGTGATGACGCATTATTGCAGCTCGATAGAACCAAACCTCTCTATAAGACATTTAAATCCTGGAGCGCACTTCACTCATCATATACACATTTAACCGAGCTTCCTATTGAGCTGATTGACTTCTTATCTTTTATTCAAGACTATGCGGGTGTCCCAATTAAGTATATTTCATACGGGCCAGACAGGAATCAGACATTAGTAGTGAAATAAAAGCGTGGAGAAAATAATGATTAACTATGTAACAGGGTTTATGTTTTCTAAAGATAAAAAACATGTCTCCCTGATTTCAAAATTACAACCCAGTTGGCAAAAAGGGAAGCTCAATGGGATTGGTGGAAAAATAGAAGCTGGTGAAAGCCCTCAACAGGCAATGGCAAGGGAGTTTGCTGAGGAAGCCGGTATTGAAACACGTCCCGAAGAGTGGAGATTATTTACTGTTTTAACCCGCCCTGACGTTTATCAGGTAAATTTTCTCTATATGTATGATGATCGTGTCTATTCTGTCGATTCTATTGAAAAAGAGATCGTTAATATCTATGAAGCAAATTCATTACCCGATAATGTGATCTATAATTTACGTTGGTTGATCCCGATGGCGGCCGATGAGCATTTACGCTTCGATAAAGAAATAGAAATAACAGAAATGCGAGGTTAGATACAGTATAGCGAATACTATACCTAATATTCTGACAAATACAGAAGCACCTGTGCTTAAAATAGGTGCTTCTCTAAGCAGATGGATCAGCGAAGTTAACATCCGACCACACGGAAATCACCGCAACAGCCCTGGCTTGCCCGCCAGCGCCGTCGGTCTTCAACAGAATTGGCACCACAGACAGTTGCGTTGAAGCGGTATAACTATCGTCCCCGAACTTAACGTATCTTGCGTCCTCCCCTGTACCTCGGTGCCCAGTACTGAGTAATAAGGGTTTATTGGCAGAATCGAAGAATACGAAGGCGACTTCCTCTATTGACGAGGCCAATGCATTCGGTTTCCCCGGCACGAATGGCCCATCGATCCGGTAAAGCAGGCGTGAATTTTGGAATACCCCGTCATCGCCGGAACAGGTACTGTTTATCCCTATCTGTCTGGCCGACGCCAGTGAGTCTCCCGCCTGTTTGCCCGCTCTTTTCACCGTGCCCCAATCCACCGATGAAGGTGTCAGGACAACTGCACAGGTGGATGGCTTTTTGACTGGTGAGAGGATAACCGTGGCCCACAGGGGTTTCAGCATGCCGTTAGAACCCGATATGGACGCAGGAGTCCAGCCGATCGCGCCCACTGACAGGGGACTGCCTCCTGCCTTCGCATTAAAATTGCCGTCACTGTCCGGGTAAATGGCCCCTGTCACGGTGCGGACACTGACATCAACCAGACCGTTGGCATCAGGAACGCAGGGAATGCTAACACCGGCATTCCCCTTGGTCAGACTGGCTGATTGATAGGTACTGGGCGAACCGTGCGTCTGGCAAGAGAGTGAAGATTGCCCGATATCAACCATAAAGTCGCCAGCCCTTCCTACCCGGACGCTACTCGGTGACAACGAAGAGATTAATGGGCGCGTTACCGATCCCACTGTGTAGGCCATAAACTGCGTTCCAGCCGGAACGCGACAAGTTGTCGACCAGTCAAGGGGACCACTGGTGGTATAACCCACTATCTCATCCCGTGAGTAATCTCGCTTATCTTTATTGTTTGGCACCATGGCATAACCGGTGACATGACGAACCCTCTGTACCAGTTCAATCTCGCAGTCCTGATAACTCTCTGCCGCCTGGAGGGGCAAAGTGGTCAACAAAAAGAGCAGTGATATGCCCAAACCTACGAGGATTTGAACCGGGTTTTCTACATGACCGCCCCACAAACGTTCAGTGTTTAACATTCTTCTTCTCTCCAAATGACTCATCTGTTCAAATCGCTGACTTTAACTGCCGGGATAACCTCGCTTTTGGCGGTGCCCACATGAAGGTAACGCTTACAGGCACACAGCATCGGCCTGCACTAGTTGCCCGGGCGTATCGGACGGCACCTGATAACGGGTGGTGCATTGCTGCGTTGCCCCGTTTCCCCATTTGACTTTCACGCGACCAGCGGGGGGCATGCCGCTTAAATAAACCCGGCCGTTATCGCCCACAATGCCGCCGCCGGCCTGAGTAGCATTCTCTTCCAGCATCGCGATGGCGCCAAAGGGCACCGGTTTGCCATGATGTGTCAACGTCAACAGTAACTGACTGCCTGAGCGAACCTGATAATTTGCCAGCGTCACGGCTCCTCTAGTCGGGTAAACATTCTTGCTGGTCTGGTCAATATCGACCCCATCCGGCAAGGTGGACGGGTCCAGATTGATGGTGTTTTTGTGATAGACCGATCCGCTCGGCAGTACGGCGTAGCCACGCCAGTCTGTCTGCACGTTGCCATCACCGACCGTCACCCCTTTCACCCCAGGCGCGCGGACCAATACCGCTTCATCGCCCAGTGAGCGTGATAGCGTCATGCCGTAAGGATGGATGAGGAGGGCACCGGAAGCCCCGTAGGTGAAGTGATAGCTATTGGCGCTGTCGTTGTAGCCCAGATTAACGCTGCCCTGACTACCCTGATAACTCAGAGACACAGCCCGGCTGTTTTGCTGGCCGCTATTCCCCCAACCTTGCTGGAGGTTATAATTCAGGCGGTTATCCCATAACATGCCACTGATCCCGGTCTGCTGAGTAAGGTTACCCTGCGAGTCGCGCGAGATCGTATAGCGGGTGTAAGCACCCCGTAGCGCAGACGATGACCCAAAGAGACTGAGTGGGACCTGCATATTGAATGACACCTGACGATTCTCCGACCAGTGGCCGGCTCCTTCCATACGATAAATGTTATAACTCAGGTTATAGCTGATCCCCATCAACATCGCGTTATAACCCAAATTCAAATTGTTATCGGTACGGCCATTCCAATAATCGTTGCGCGTCCCGGAGGCGTAAAGACTGCCCCAACGTCCTAGCGTTTGGTGCAGGTTCACCTGCCAGGTGCTTTGACGTCGGTCAAGCGCCCACGGCACCTGATATTCATTCAGGCTGTACCCCATGCTGTTAACATCACTGAAACTGTAATAATGCGGAGTGGAATAGCGATAGGCAGCCAGATCAATGCCAGTGCCGGTACTGACTAAGTTCTTGGCATATTTCACCCGATAAGCCTGGCCCTGTTGCCGGTTATTTTCCTGACCCTTAACCCCTTGCAACTGGGCACGGGTAAACGTCACATCCGCAGACAATGCGCCAAATGCCCCCAGTGACACGCCTGAGCCTAATACACTCGACTGGTAGTTGCCTGCAATCAGTCCCCCACCGTACAGGGTGATATTATGTGGCAAACCATAAACCAACGTGCCCAGCGCAAATACCGGAGAACGGCTGCCATCGGTGAGGTTGCCGCCGTGATATTGACCGGCCGTCAACTCATATTTAATGCCGCCGGGCCGCTGCATCATCGGGACAGACGAAGAGGAGAGAAGAGAGACACGAGTACTGCCATCTTCCTCTTTGATGGTGACCGTCAGGTCGCCAGAGTCCCCGATGGTGTACAAATCGGTGAAACGAAACGGCCCCGGCGCTACCGTGGTTTGATACACGGTATAACCATTCTGAGATACGGTTACCTGCGCATTAGAGCTCGCCACCCCAGTTATCTCCGGGGCAAAACCGCGCTGACTGTCAGGCAACATAGCCTCCTCAGAAGCCAGTTTCATGCCCCGCAACGGGATACTGTCAAAAATATCCCCGCCGGTATAGGTTTCACCGGCCGTAAATTCACCACGCAGTGACTGAACGTTACGTTGCAGATAGGTATTACTCACCTGCCATTGAGTCTGCGTAGAGGGGGAAAAACCGGAAGGCCCTTCGTTGCGCTGGCGATTGTAACTGTACGTTTGCGTACTACGCAGACGCCACGGCCCCAGATTCAACCCATTACGAAAAGAGGCGAACAGGTTACGGGAGCGTGATCCGCCGCCGGTTTCCTGACCGTCATAACGCCCTTCCGAACCATTGACGGTGTAATTCATCAAAAAGGCCGGAATACCGTTATCCCACAGTGACGGATCGACCATCCCAGAATGGTGAGGCTGCATGACTGCCTGAGGAACACTCAAATCCAGACGCAAACGGGCGAAATCCAATATCGCGCGGGCGTGTGGGATCTGTTTCGTCAGGTCCATGATGGAGCTGTCGCTCGTTTTTCCCTGAAAAGCCGGTAATCCGCGAATATTAACCCCATACTCTTCGAGCTGTGTAACCGTTAATACCGGTTGCAGATGACCATTGATCAACCTAAATTCAATTTCGCGGTTATCCACCTTATTCTGGTTCATGTAGACATCCACCAGATAGCGGCCCGGTGCGACATACCCGGCGAGCTCATACGCCGAGAGATCGATATGCTCCTGCTCCCCCGTCGTTCCCATCAGGAAAGCGGGATTAAAATATTCCCGCGCAGAGACGGGCAAGGTTGTCGCCGTCAGTGAACATAGCAGACAGACATATACCGGACGGAGCCGGAAACTGCCCGGTTGACCGGGCACACATTGGCTACCCGCCGGCCGCGCAGACGAAAATAAAATGTTTATTGCCATAGCTCATCTCTGCTTCCAACGTAAGCCTATGCAGTTAATCTTGAGATCACTTTGCTGGTCGCCACCCGCAGGTGAAGACGAGTCATAACGGAACATGGCGATCCTGACTATCGCCGGGAAAACGCCAGACCAACGGCCCCGGTATCCCGGCAGTAAACGAATGGGTTTGAAACAAATGGATTTGAAACGAATAGGTTTGTATGCCTTTCGGGGGCACCATTGCCTGACGGGTGTGGTCATCTGCCTGTTGGCCGCCCATTTTCAGAACAGAAAAGGCCAAAAAATAGGGCGTGGGGTTTTCCACCCGCAACTGCGTTCCCTGAATAGAAAATTTCACCTGTTTAGCCACCTTGGCGTTATCCCGGACAGGAACTCCCTGAGGACGATAAAAAAGCCGGATATTCATCTGTAAGGCGACCTGCACCTGCGACGCTTTGTCTGTCCGATGGGTTAATACTGGTGCATTCGCGGTATCCGGTACGGCAACGCCCGGAATAGCCCGCAGCGAGACCACGAAGGCCGATTCCCGATCCAGCGGTAATTGCCCGCCAAGCTGGCGAATACGGAACGAAAATTTCTCGCCAGCATCGACCCGTTTTAACGGCGGCAGAACGATAAAAGGGGGAACTTGCTCGGCTTGGGTGTCAAAGCGACCGGTATCGGGGTCCATTGGGCTGACAAATCCCTGTACCAGATAGTTCTGCGCTGTGTGATTCGTCATGCTGAGCGTCACGCCTCCCGGGCTATCTTTAGCCACATAAGAGAGCTGCATTGGAGAGAACGATAGCCCCTGATTATCAACCGCCTGCGCCTTGAATATATTCCCTAGCAGCAGAGCGAAACCGAGGGAGTAAAGCATTAACCCCCAGTGTGTCCGCCCATGCCGGGTACTGGCTCTCTTCATTCTTCCACCTCCATAATTCTTCACCTCCATAATTCTTCACCTCCATAGAAAACAAAGGCGGATTTAACGCGCCACCCTGACGGTAAATAGGTTTGAAGCCCCGCCGTAATCATTAATCATCGACCAGCTCACCGAGTTTTTACCCACCAGCCCGGTATAGGTCACACAATCCTGCGGCGCTATCATGGAGGGATAGCGGTTCAGATCGAGCGCCTGTTCGTCCAGCGTGAGGCTGTCCAGCGACAAAAAATACGGGGTGGGATTGCACGCCTTAATGCCATCGGGTTGCGATTGAAAGCGGAGCTGCCCATACGCCTGTTCCGACAACATCGGCAGGCCATGCGGTCGCCAGAAAAACTTGATCCGCATCCCCACGCTCATCGACGCCTGATCCCGAATAGGCTCATCCGTCACTGGCTGAGTCGCGGGGATGGCGTTCATCCGCACATACCCGAGCGATTCCCGATCCACCGGAAAAGGGGGCCGGTTAAACGTGGGCAAAATACGCAGGCTGTTCTGACTATTGGCCTCCAGCCTGAACAGCGGCGGTGTCACCACAAACGCCGGTGCGGCTTTCTCCTGATCTTCCGTTATCCTGACCTGCACCAGCCACGCCTGAGATGTGGTATTAACCACCGTCAGCATCTGCGCCCGTTCCCCTTGGGTAAAAATCACCCGGGTTTTATTCAGACTGATACCGGCGGCCAGACAGGATTCTGTACCGGTCATCCCTAACCCTAGCCAAAACACCAGTGGTGCCAGCCGGTACCGCACCGGACGTACCCGACCTGTTTCCACAACACCTCCTGAAACCTGTTATCTGAGCGGCACTCAGTGATAGTCAAATTGAAATTGAATGTGCGCGGTCAGTTCACCGGGAGTCGGCACAGCCGTGCCGGATTCATGTCGCATATCCATCAGGAAAGTGATTTGACTGTCTTTAGCGGCGTTACCCAGTGGCGCCAAATTCACATAATCGCCATTTTTCAGGTAGCTCCCCAGCCCACCTTCTGGCAATTGATAGCGCAGGCCAAAGCCTACATTTCCCGCTACTGTGGAAGCTTTATCCCGAAATAGCGTCGGGTGGTCTTCTGGCGTGGGGCCGGCTATTTTAATGGCCGGGGTACGACCCGCTCTGGCTGATCCCGCACAACCTGACAACGCCAGCGTAATGGGTTTGCTGCCCGCCGCATCAATATGTTGCGTGCTACGCCACACCTCGGTGAGTGGTACGGATGAAAACACCACGGATGATGTTTGCATGTTGAGCTCACAGGTTGGCTGCTCCAGCGTCAGCGTCAACGTCAGTTCTGCCGTGTTTGAGCTCGCTCCCCCGGACGGGGGGACGGTACAGAGCAGGCTGGCTAGTGTTGTCCGTCTGATAAGGGCCCACGATTTTCGCATTACGGTATCTCCCCCTGATAGGTGGATTCTCCGCCGAGGTCATTAATCACCGTCCAACTTACTTTGGCTGGATAATGTCCCCCTTTTAGTGACAAAGAGAGGTCAGAGAACGGGGAGACCATGTTCGCTTTCTGCTGCGTCATCAGCTCCTGCCCGCCTACCTTTAGGGAAGTGAAGGTGATGTAATAAGGTGACGGATTGGTAACCGTTATTCCCTCGGCTGTCGGCTTGAAGCGCAGTGAACCAAATCCCTGCTCCGGCGAAACCGACAGTCCTGACGGGCGATACATCAGCTTAATTGTGTTAGCTATAGCAAACTGGATTCCGCCGGAGACATTCTTCTGGGAGCGATTATCGGATTCAGAGCTTAACGGAATGGCCTTCGCCGTAAACCAAAACAGAGATTCCCGGTCGGCAGGCAGCGACGGGCCAGTTTTGATGATGCGTACCTGATTCTGGCTGTCGGGTTCCATACGAAACAAGGGCGGCGTCACCAGAAATGGAGCGGTTTTATCTCCTTCAGAAGTAGAACTGACTGTCACCTGCATCAGATAGACGGCCTCTTTACTGGTATTACTCACTGAGGCGGTTGTCGCGCGGCTATCCGCTGGATAGATAATGCGGGTAGTATTGATCCCCACCCCCTCCGCCTGCGCGGAAGTGACCGGGCAGCCTAACAGACCGGTCATTATCATTGCTGTAATCAATCTTTTCACTGACTCACCTGAAAATGTCTGGTTTGGTATTGCGTAAGTAAGAATTGGGCCTCCCTGTCCAATTCCACGGTTATGTGTTTCTAACGCCTAGCGGCGCTGAATTAGTCATACGCTATTTTCACGGTCAGGTTCGCTTTGGAGTCAGCTGCTGTTACCGCCGAAGCAGCACCAATCTTAGCCAGCCCCACCTTAAGCGTGATGGCATTATCACCGGCTACTGCGGGACTGTATTGGGGATCTTTTAGGTTAATTGCTGCACCAGGTGCCACGGTCTTATCATTTATCGTCAGGCCAACCGCATGGTCGGTGATTACAGTAACAGGATTACCATTACCAGTGGAGCTAACAAGCTGAAAGTAAGCGGCGCTTGGTCCTGCTGAGGTGCCAAAAACCGTCAATTTAGCGCTTTTCGCAGAACTCCACAGAGGGCATTTCTCCGTTTTAATCGTGACGAATTTTTGCGTGTTAGCTAAGATTGAGCCATTTCCTTTCCCAGTGAAATCAGACACCAAAGCGGTGAGACTAACAGGCTCTATTGCTGCAAACTTACAAGTCTCCGCAGTCACTGAAGAGCTTATCGCCAGAGTACCAGCACTCACTTCCTCCGCCATAGCCTGCGACATTCCCCCCAGACACAGAGCCGCTATCGCACAGGTCTTCATAATTTGCTTTTTCATTTCATCTATTCCTTTTATCTATTCGATAGATTTTGCCTAAAACAACATCACAACAAGTTAAATAGCCAGATCGCTAACGCGGTGCGTTTACTTGTTATTTGAGTTATTTTGTTTGCTGATTAACTAACCTGAATTTTGGTTAAGCCGTCATTAACATATCTATTTTTGAGCGGGAAATATTGAGTGGCAGTTTGTTCTCTTTTTGAGACAATCAGTTATTAGCCCCCCGACATATTCAACATTAATTCCTGAACGTTACGGTGTCGTGAGTGTTCTATCTGTGCATCAAATAACGTACCCGTCCGGCAAACTGTTATTGTGGAGAGAAGAGTGAATGGATACCGGATGGGGGCTATCCGGATGAGATATCGGCCAATCGCTGGTGGGTTATTACAATCAGTACCGTCCTTAACCCGGCGAGCCGCCAGTGTGTTGGGTCAGGGAACCCGCAAAAACGCGGCTCCCTTATTCAACCATTAACTTCCGATTAAGAAACGACTGGTGTCACCTATTTCACTGACGATGAATCACGGCATGAGATGCATCACTCTGTGAGGAGCGGCGAAAATTGAACCATACCAACACCGCTATTATTAGGAGAAGCAGGGACGCTGCGCCCATCACAGAAAAAACAGCCTCGTCGAACGCTGACTTAGCAAGGCTGACCAAAGCCTGCCCCGCATCCGGTGCCATGCCTTTTGCCGCAATCAACGCGCCATCAATACCATCTTTAGCCGCATCGTAGATGGGAGAATCCACTGGAATTTTAATGAAATAGCTATAGATGACTGACATAATGCTACCCATGATAGCAATGCCCAACCCGCCACCCAATTCATAGGAAACCTCTTCAACGGATGCTGCCATACCTGCCCGATTTGGCGGTACAGCCTGCATAATCGTACTGGACGCCGCAGTCATTGTTGCCCCAATACATGTCCCCAGCACAAAAAAGCAAACTACCTGCAAAGGTAGAGGCATCGAGAAACTCGCCATGAGAGCCAGTATGGCAAAGGCATACACCAACAAAGAGGTAATGAGGAATCGTTCACTGCCTAAACGAGGAAGAATCCAACCACTCACAGGACTTGCGACAATCGCGCCCAATGAAAAAGGCAGAAAATAGAGCCCGGCCTGCAAAGGTGTTAATGACAATACCAATTGCAAACGCTGGCTTAACACCAGATTAATGCCCATCAAACAGGCGGAAGCCACCAGCCCAGAGATAACCGCAGATGAGAAGGCCGGGCTTTTGAAAAGGTTAAAATCAATCAATGGATGCACACTGCGTTTCTGCCGTCTAATAAACAGCGCCAGAAAACCTATCGTCAGGGTGAAAGTGACCAATATCCCGATATAGGAGGGATCTTGTTTAGCAAACTCCTTGATGGCATAGGCGAAACTTATCAAGACAACCATGATCTGCAATGAGCCAATAAGATCCCACGGATGAGACGAATCTGTTCTCGCCGTTGGGACAAACAACCACGACAGAATTAATGTCACAATCACCAGAGGAACGTTGATCAGAAACACGGATCCCCACCAAAAATATTCAAGCAATAAGCCGCCAATCAGGGGGCCTATTGCCGCGCCGCCAGAGGCAACCGCTGTCCAAATCCCAATGGCAAATGATTTCTCATCTTCATCTTCGAATGTCAAAGCAATAATCGACAGTGTGGCAGGCATCATTATTGCCGCCCCAACGCCTAATAATGCCCGAGAAACAACCAACATTTCCGGCGAATAAGAATAGGCCGCTATCAAGGATGAGAATCCAAAGATTATGAGACCATAAACAAACAACCGCTTATGCCCGATGCGATCTCCCAAGGTACCCGCGCCTAGTAACAGCCCAGAGACGACAAGAGGATAGATATTCACTATCCATAACTTTTCCGTTGTATTCGCCCCCAAACTGTGGGTCAAGCTGGGTAACGCGGTATATAACACTGTCATATCAATAGCAACCAGCGATAACGCGACTGAAACAGCCGTGAGCACCCACCATTTTTTTATCGTATTCATTTCATTCATCCATTCTTACTACTATACCCGTTATCTTTCAAATTGCCTCTTTGTTGGCTGCACTCGCTCACCCCGGTCACATAGTTAGCTATGCTCCCGGGGATTCGCTCCCTTGCCGTCGCGATGCATCTTGAAATCCATAGGGTATATGTCATCTCCAGAAAATCCGGCGTCATTTAGACGCAATAACTATCATATTTTTGCAATAAATTGTTAACGTTAATACTAAGAGTGATATCTCGCTTTAACTTTTTATTTAATTCCGTTTCGGCTACCCCCTGAATAGTGCCTTGATCAACGAGCCTGGCCACTCGACTACGTGACAACGAAAGCTTTTTGGTCAAGATTGAAATTAATCTGATAGGAATAGGATATTCAAGCTGAATTGTGATCTCTGTCGCTGGAATTTGGGCGATATCCTGAAGCTCTTTACCTTCGATAATAAAGTCAGGAGCAGCGCCGAGTTCGGCTCTATTTTTTGCCAATACGCGATAATCAAACGCATATCGCCGGATTTCATCTTGATCATTGTGCAAAAACCGTTCATACAAACTGCTTTCTAATTTATTGACATGAATCCTGGAAAAAATATCAATATTCCAGGTGTAATCACACTTTTCACATTTATAGATGCTCCACACATCTAAGACTTTTTTTTGCGCATTAACTCTAAAAGTGCCGGCTGGATAAAACTCCTTTTTTACTTCACAGCCAGGGCAACGTTTCAAAATGGCCTGATAGCCTACAGGCCTTACTAACCAGATAACATTTCTATTTGCCATGATAGATCCACGTTTAAATTGGTTAAGTTAGTTACGGCTAAATTGGTCAATTTCAGATCTGATTTTGGTGATATTCTATAACATCAGATCTTGAAACCCTTTATCAATTCGTTGCTTAGGTGACATTAATGTTTATGTTTTGCAGGCGTCGAATAAAACCAGTATTCCCCGGTACAGTATTCAGATAACAGATAACAGAAGAGAGGGAATGGCCTTGACGTGAATTGCCGTAAGCCTGCGAGCAGCGTTTTATCTCGTGTTTTTCTGGATAGTTTTCTGCATCAGGTGCCATCCATTTCGGGATATAAGCGCCATAATAGACATAATTCGATCCAGTTAGTGTTATGTGTTGATTTAGCGATTGATCAAATCGTTCAAACCAGATTGAGCGCCCTCAAAGGGATCAA
Organism: Photorhabdus antumapuensis; assembly: GCF_020387775.1. Classification (NCBI taxonomy): domain Bacteria; kingdom Pseudomonadati; phylum Pseudomonadota; class Gammaproteobacteria; order Enterobacterales; family Morganellaceae; genus Photorhabdus; species Photorhabdus antumapuensis. Next base: position 73,217 of record NZ_JAHZMK010000052.1, on the reverse strand, counting down.
CTATTTTGCCAAGCTATTATCATTAATGGTTTCAATTAATACTTTCCGCTACTTTTTTCATAAAAAAACATCACGAAAGGGAAAAAGAATGAAACCCAAAAAACGAGAAATTAAAAGATTAATATTCCCGCCTCTAGAGAGAGTAAGGATTAAATACAAATTCAAGACACATTCCCTTAGTGGGAAATTGTTCGTTATCTTATAGCAATCACCCCCCCCCCTTTCCTGTAACTGATTTATCCAGCACGGAGTTTTTTAGCCTGCTTCTCAAGCCCCTCAAAGATCGGTTCGCTAATGTTACCAGGGAAGTCCTTGGGCAATTCACGCGCAACTTGGTCGATTACAGCTCCTGACATTTCCCCCATCCGCGTCATCAGACTTTCTGCTGTCTCAGTAGAAAATCCAACGTGCTGAGCGGTAGATGAAAAATGACGAGGCTGGATATACGCCCAGTTATATTGGCGATTCTTTCCTCGTAGTGCCATTGCCATTTTGGCCTTCTTCGGTGCTATACCCTTCTAGCAGCTCGGTAATCGCATCATCATTGAGTGGTTCACCAACCATATTACTGACGGAAGGGATATCTGCCCCCTCAGGATAAAGCTGAATAGCCCCTACACAATCCCTTCCCACACGAGCCAATAGATCGAAAGGATGCTTGCTTTGTACCTTAAACCGCGCCTGTACCCTGGCAATAACCACATCGGAATCGGGCAATAGGTTATCGAAGAAGTTGAACACCTCTTTGCCTCCATACCGTTGGGAGCTAAGAGGGATTGAAAGTGAGATAGCGCGAGCACCATCCAGGAGCAGCCATTCATCTTTGTATTGAAATGACATCGCACCAGTGCCATCACGAAATAGCGTTCCTACCTCAAAACCATTAAGTGCAACCGTCAACGCCGTCATTGATTACCACTCCTCTTTCCAACCAGAGCCTGTTCTTGGTGAACTTCCACGCTCCGACACATGGAGCTCCAGTTCCAGCGCGGAGAGTAGCTTGAACAACGTCTCCATCTTACTGCCCTCTGGATACTTCTCGAACCCCGACACAGTACCCTGTTTAATACCGACCCGATCAGCGGTTTCCCGCTGAGTCAATTTGCTTTTCTTACGGGCCTCTCTCATTGCAAGTGCCAGCATCGCTGGTGATGTGATCTTCATAATTATCCCCTATGACGGATAAATACAAACATATACCCTGTAGGGGATAAATTCAAGTTTATCCTCTATAGAGGATAAGAAAGGAAATATCCCCTCAAAGGGATATCGACTATTAAGAGAAGGTAAACCTGACCCGCGCTACCGCGGGTCAGGCACATCACTGTGAGCTTCCTTTATAGAAAGAAGAACAATCACAACTCACGCTTTGGACAATCAATCACGTCGAAATTTTTGCTGTAGCAAATGTAAAATTCATTACGATTGATCTGAATGGCTTTCCCCTTCAACGATGGGTTATTTTTCTGGAGGAACTTAATTAACTGTTCATTAGATGGACGATCACTCGGCAATACCAATCCATCGAACAGTTCCTGCTGTTTACTGAAAAATTGATCTGGCGTTGCAAACGCGCAAACACCATGTTTTTCCCACTCAGCTTGTAACAGATCTGCCCCTGGAGAAGCGCACAGATAAGGTTTAATCACCTGATAATCCAGTGGCGGCAAATCCCCTTTGCAAAGACGTGGATGTTTGCGGACATCAGACCAATCACGGCACTGCGCCATTGATTTACTGTTGCAGGTTTGTGCCCACAAGCCGTGAATTACCCAACTAAATTTGTTTTCGGAGAAACATTGCAATTCAAACTTTTCATATTCACGCTGCGCTTCAGCAAGTTTGTTACTATTTTTCAGGCGCTCAATATTCTTTGCTTTGCTCTTACAAAATGCTGGTGAATAATTAATAGCCAGTTTGAAGTAATCTGTTGATGCAGTTGCGTTCTGACCATAACGGTCACTTTTGGCAACAAAGTCATAATCTTTCGGCGGAGTAGCAGGTAAGATACAAGATGCCTCCTCTTCCAATGTCGATAGAGACTCCAACGAGTCAGTCACTTCTGGTTGCTTCACGCAACCTACAATCAGTAAAACAAATATTGCTGATAATAAATTAAAAAAACGCATCTTAACTCCTTTATGGGAAATTATTTCCCTGTTGATGGTAAACAAACAAAAACCCGCCCAAATTAGGGCAGGCGACTATTAAAATTATTTTTTTTCAGTCAGATCAATTTGATACACCGCAAAACCGATATCATCATTTTCCAAATATTTCACTGGATATTGAGAAAATGCTTTGATGAATTTCGCCGCTTTCTCACTTGGAGACGTTTCGAAACGGATATCCAATTTCTTGTCAGTTTTGATTGGCATAATCGACCAGTTACTCTCGGCTTTGGTCGTTACTATCCCTTTCTGTTGAGACATTTTGACAATGTAAGCAGCCAAAATGGCGCGGTTCTCATCCGGTGAAGCAAATGCGATGTGATCTTCGCCTGTGCCGGCAAATTTACCGCCATAGGCGCGGTAGTTATTGGTAGCAATGAGAAATTTAGCTTGAGGATCGATCGGTTTACCTTGGTAAGTTAGCTCCTTGATACGATTCGCCCCTTGATTGATGATCTGGCAATCAACGTCATATTTAGCGGGCTGAGTCAGATCAATCTTATAATTCACACCACTAATCATGTCGAAGTTATAAGTACGGAAGCCGCTCCAGTTCAACAGATACTGCGGCTGAGTTGAATTTGGATCAATCTGGTTATACATGCCGGCCGAACACTCCAACCATTCAATCACATCAGCGCCAGTGACCTTCACAACAGCCAGTGTATTAGAATAAAGATACAAATCTGCCGCGTTACGGAAGGTTAAATCACCTTTTTCAACTTCAACAAACTCTGCGGGTGCATTTTTACGTCCACCAACTTTGAATGGCGCCGCAGCAGCCAGAACAGGAATATCAGCTAAATCGGGATCACCTTGAATAAAACTCCGCGTGTAATCGGCTTGTGCATCATTCACAATCTGCACTGTCGGGTCACTTTGAATCAAAGCCAAATAGCTATACATATTGGCAGACGCTTTGCCAATCAATTTGCCTACAAAACCCTGCGTTCCCTGATGAGCTTGATCGATAATTTTTGCCAACTCACTATCACGCTCAACCAGTGCCTTTTTATTCACTTTGTCATAAATCGGGCGCGCTTCCGCTTTTGCTTCCGTCACTTTCCATGCCCCGCCCTCGTTGTCGATAACCATATCAACAACACCTAAATGATCACCCCATTGGCCGGGCATAACAGCCGGAACACCGTTAACCGTACCTTTGGCAATATCAACGCCTTTAATGTCTGCAAATTCTTTACTTGGAAACACACCGTGTGAGTGACCAAACATAATCGCATCAATGCCTTTAACTTCACTCAAGTAATAAACCGAGTTCTCAGCCATTGCCTTATAAGGCTCCTTGGAAAAGCCGGAGTGAGGAATAGCAATAATCAAATCCGCACCCGCTTTTTTCATTTGAGGAACAAATTTTTTCGCGGTTTCAGTAATATCGTTAACGACAACTTTTCCATCCAGATTAACCTTATCCCAGATAACAATCTGTGGCGGTACAAAACCGATATAACCAATCTTGATGGTATGATTTTTACCCTCTCGGTCTTTTACCGACGTATCAACAATAATATAGGGGGTGAAATAGTTCTTACCGGTTTTCGCATCCATGATGTTGGCATTGATATAAGGGAACTTCGCACCAGCAATGGCTTTTTTCAGATAATCCAAACCAAAGTTAAACTCGTGGTTACCAAAGTTACCCACGGTATAACCCATGGTATTCATTAACTGATGTGCTGGATGAGATTCCCCTTTTTTAAGACCTTTTGCTGCCACGTAATCAGCCAGTGGGCTACCTTGAATCAAATCACCGTTATCGACCAGAATGGTGTTAGAGGCTTCTGCTTTGGCTGCTTTAACTAAACTCGCTGTGCGTACCAAACCAAATTGTTCTGTAAGCTTATCCTTAAAGTAATCAAAATCAATCAGGTTACTGTGAACATCAGATGTTTCCATTACCCGCAAATCAACTGTTGCAGCATGGACATTACATGCGACCAATAAGGTTAATGTGGAGACTTTCAACACTTTCAACACATTGTTAACCATTTCACACCTCTTTTTTAGCTAGTTTAGGAGGACTCAAAATCAGCTCTCCTTATCACTGTCAACTTACAAGTACAGACAAGCTCCCGTTTCCAGAACCGTCTGTTTTTTATTTTCATAAGCTGGATTGTCGCTGTGCACATCATCATATGCCGTTTCAACGAACAAACGCAGGCTATTGTACTGAGAAATTGCCAAACGTTTATCTCAACCAACAAGATAAATCTGTTTTTTTGTGGTTAGGGTCTTTTCATTTTTAACACGCAAAGCGTTACCGGCAGGCATATCATTTTGCCAGGATCTCACTCCTCCTATAACACTAACACGATAAAATCTGCCCTCTAGACACCTTTAACACGGTTTAATTTAGGTTAAGTAAGAGCAAAATATCTATAATGTTTTGTATTTAATTATTAACTTTATTTCTGGACAAAAATCTCTCTATTCCATTGAACCGGTAAAATATTCAGGCTAATAAATACCGCTCATAATATTACCGTATAAAACAAATTTGTTAACAAATTGTAAATACCTTTAAGCAATCAATTATTATCCATATTATGGTTTCCTTATATAAACTTTTATGGTTTTTAATTATAAAATAATCGTTAATTTAGGTTATAATGATTGAATACTTTTAATTAAAAAGAGTAATTTTACTAATATTTCAATTTTCTGATATAACTTTCAGCCAAACAATCTATTGTAAGTCTATAATAAATAAAAACAAAACTCATTTTCGTGATAAAATGCACAATTACATCGTTAAACAAACAAATAATTACAATTATTTGTGATAATAATCACATCATCAGGTAACTTTATCTTTTTAATTGAATTTTATTAATTACATTATTTATGCAAAAAATCATTTAAAGATTAAAACTTTAATAATTAATTTAAATATAAATTTATTTATATTCTAAAATAAGAAAATATTAAAAACTATAAAAAACAATGTTATTAACTTTACATAAAATTAATATATAAAATTAATTAATATTATTTCCTATAAAATATAAATATATATTAAACATATTATAAAAAGTAAAAAAACTTATTTATTTTTTATAATAAAACAAAAATAAGAAATTAATAAATTAATTTACAAACAAAATATAAAAATTAAATATCATACTGATTTAAAAGAAAAATAATTACATTTATATTTTTAAAATTATAATTTTTCAATAACATGGACACCATTAGAATGACTATAACCGACTTTTCTGATCAGCATGACACATTCACTCACCGCCCCTACTATCTCACTCAATTCAGCAATAAAGAGAAAATAAAAAAATTTATGTTCCCCTCTTGACCAGAAACAATAATTACATTAATTTTATTTAATATTAGAAAGAACATCATTAAACTTCATCACTTCAGCACTGTAGTGGAACTGAATGAATTTAACATAAATTTATAACAATAATTGATTATATACCTAATAGATTTCGAGTTGCAGCGCGGCGGCAAGTGAATGAATCCCCAGGAGCATAGATAACGATGTGACTGGGGTGAGTGAAAGCAGCCAACAAAGCAGCAGCTTGAAAGATGAAGGGTGTAGTAATAGTTAATTAGCTAGAACTAGCGTTAACTATTCATTAATTTTAAAGAGATTTTAAGGTTAATCGCTGACATCAAAACAAAAAACATAAAATATTATAATGTTTTTAAAGAATTTTTTCTCATCAGGATTATCAAGGATTTCCTGACAAGTTAATAACACCTCTACCGACTTTATTCATCACCATTAACCCTAAAATAATCAAAACATTATGATGGAGGTAACTGCAAATGAAATGGTATGTCAAAGAAGCCCTCGAAATCAATCAGGCTATACCATACGAGGAATCAATCAATATCGAAGCGGGTTTTGGACCAACGGGGCTTCCACACATAGGAACTCTTTGTGAAATCCTCCGTGCCAATCTCATCAAAACCGAATTGGAGAAAGCAGGCAGAACAGTTAATTTTTATCTCATTTCAGATGATTTGGACCCTTTCAGAAAAGTGCCATTGAATATTCCAAATGCTGAACAATTAACGCCTTATCTAGGCCAACCGATAAGCAGGGTGCCGGACCCTTGCGGAAATTTCCCGTCATTCTCTGAAATGGCGGAATATCAACTTATGGAACTTGCCAGAGAATATGAAATAGAGTGTCAGCTAGTCAGAAACTCTTTAGCCTATCAAAATGGCGATTACAATGACAAAATCAAACTATTCCTGCAAAATTTCTCAGTGCTAAACCAAATATGCAAGGAATCGACTGGATCTTTAAGACAAAGAACCTACAGCATGATCATGCCCATTTCCGAAAGAACTGGCGCCGTACTGGAACATATTATAGTCACAGACGTGAACCCTGCGTCAGGAGAAATAACCTATTACATACCGGGTGATGAAGTCATTAATAAACCCGGTTATGAATATGGAGTAGAAATTCGGGAATTCTATAAAAATGAAATATTAGATCAAGAGCAAACTATTTCGGTACTAAACGGTAAATCTAAACTCCAGTGGAAAGCTGACTGGGGTATGCGTCTCCTTGCCAGAAACATTCATTTTGAAATGCATGGTGAAGACTTGCTAGTTTCTGCCGCTGTTGCTCGCCAGATCGCGGGAGCACTAAACAGGCCAATTCCACGTTTTTACAAATATGGGCTTTTCCTTGATGATTCAGGTAAAAAAATATCGAAGTCGAAAGGAAATAGTTTCTCTTTAGATGATATGCGCCATCTGCTGACACGAGACGCAATTCGTACTTACCTCTCAAAAGAGCCACAGAGATCGTCTAAATTTTATGTAGCGCTGGCCCCACAGCTAAATGATCAAGTTAATATTTCGCAAAAAGAGGGAAAAAGACTGTCTTTTTCGAAGATAGCAAGAATATTACACGCTTCAAAACCGGCAAGTAAACTTGCGGCTGAAAATTTTCTAAATCACTATAAAAAACCGGGAGAATCCATTTCAGGTCAAGAATTGGAAATAAGTTATAATTATTATATCAGGACATGTAAAAATGAAAATCAAGGGTTACAAAACATCAAAGAGGAAACGTATTTCTCAGCCATTGCCAACGCAATAAGTTCAGGGGAAATATCCACTAAAGATCAACTTTTCCAACATATAATCAGTACATATGAAGACCATTTTTCAGATGATGAATCATCCCAAATATGGCCTCTGCTTTATCGAGGGTTATTTGGTGATACCAAAGGCCCACGAATTAAAACATGGTTAGATTTAAATTGCATGCAGCATATTTTAACCCATTTTAACAACCCATATAAAAACGCATACCAAAAAAATGAGGCAAATATCGTTAACCACGAAATTAACAAATCTCAAAAAGAGAGATTAATAAACCATAGCATCGAGGAGAACAAAATATATATGACTAAGTTATACAGTAAAATTAATTTCACCGAAATCAGGAAAAAATGTGATGAACTTTCCTCTGCTTTACAGAAGAATAGTGAGGCGTTAGTTGAAGCACTCTCTGGCTATCAATGTAAAAACGTCACTGAAGATGAAATTCTCCGTTCAATAGATGTCTTAAATAATATTGATAACAACAGAGAATATTTCAAAAAGAAAATTTATGGTGTGACATCATTCCTCCCGCTTAACCAACCCATTTACGCTTCTGTATGTTTTGGTTTTATCCCTTCACTTATGGCAGAAAACGTGTGCATACGCCCCCCGACAGCAATGCATACACATTACAAAAAATTTGAGGAGGTTATTAATTTATCCGCATTTTCTCCGACATTATCTATTTCTTATGAAGATAAAGAGCTATTTTTAAGTCAACGAGTAAAAATAACTGATGCAGTGATCTTTACGGGAACGCCAGAAAATGCGCTCAAAGTACGTAAGCATTTCAGAAAAAATACCTTATTTATCCTTAATGGCGCTGGTCATAATCCACTTATTATCTCAAAAGATGCAGACATTAATCTGGCTGTTGAAAGTGCAAAACGAGTTGTTCTTTACAATCAAGGGCAGGATTGTGCTGGTCCAAACGCCATATTAGTACACAATGATATATACGATCTATTCAAGCAACGATTAATCTCTGATTTGAAGAATATTGAAGATAGAGTTGGACCTTATAATGACTATAATAATATCGTCGGTCCCAATAGCGATATTGATCACAGTATAAAAATTGCTTCAATATTTAAAGCAAATAGACCCTACTGCACCTATGGAGGAGAAGTTAATCCCATTAATGGCATGATAAAACCGACGATTTTCGAGAAAGAATTATCATTAGGTGGCAATTATAAAGAATTTTTTGCCCCAGTTTTCTTCTTACAAAGATATTATCAGGATCAAGATTTAATCCATTATTTTTCTGATCCTTTGTATTCTACTAATGCTATGTATATATCTCTGTTTGGTACCAGTGACTATATCCATCATCAACTCAGCGAACGCCTTCACCTGCCAGATAGTATTCTGAGTAATACTGACTTACATCTGGAAGAACACGGTTATCTTCCCTATGGTGGTCAAGGGCCCGCTGCTTCATGTCTTTGGTATGACGGTAATAGGATTAGCGGCAGTACGTTGCCACAACGTGATATATACCATTATTTAATTGAACCCTTTGATACCCTTCCCACGCCAAAGAGTGAAAAGCGCCACTGCGTTCAAGCAGGAACTTGAGCTACTCCGGTGAATCCTCACTTCATCGGATGACCCTGACAGCGCCGTACTTTCCACAAATAAGCACGGCGTGTCTCAGCGTTTAATACGGATATAATCATTACCAAAATACGCCAATAAAAGCACAGCCCCAATTAGCCGCAAATATTTTTAGTCAGTTCAGAAGCGTACAAATAGCTATACCTTTTACAAGAAAAGCCGTTAATCAGGATAATTGACACAAGATACTAGGGCTTATCCCTATGATTCGCTATCATGCTACTTTATGTTAGTCATGCTCACCGATTCATTGAGCAAAAAATATGGGGTATTTTTATGTTGTGGTTCAAAAATTTAATGATTTACCGTTTAAACCGGGAAATTTCACTTTCTGCGGATGAACTGGAAAAACAATTGAGTCCGTTAGCATTCACCCCATGTGGCAGTCAAGATATGGCGAAAACAGGTTGGGTGCCGCCAATGGGTTCACACAGTGATGCCTTTACCCATGTCGCGAATAATCAAATTCTGATTTGCGCCCGTAAAGAAGAAAAGATGTTGCCTTCACCGGTTATTAAGCAGGCGCTACAAGCAAAAATTGAAAAACTGGAAGGAGAACAGCATCGCAAACTTAAAAAAACAGAGAAAGACTCTCTGAAAGATGAAATATTGCATACCCTGCTACCACGGGCATTTAGCCGATTCAGCCAAACTTATATTTGGATCGATATCGCCAATAATCTGATCATTGTTGACGCTGCCAGTGCTAAACGAGCCGAAGATAATTTGGCATTATTGAGAAAAAGTCTGGGTTCTTTACCTGTTGTTCCCCTGACATTTAAAGACCCAATAGAATTAACCCTGACAGAATGGGTACGTTCCGGTGACTTACCAACAGGCTTTGCTTTAATGGATGAAGCTGAACTAAAAGCTATTCTGGAAGAAGGTGGCGTGATCCGTTGTAAAAAACAAGACTTGGTTTCTGACGAAATCGCCACCCATATAGAAGCCGGCAAATGTGTCACTAAACTGGCGCTCGATTGGGAAGAGCGTATTCAATTTATGTTGTCAGATGATGGTGCTTTCAAGCGCATAAAATTCAGTGATACTTTGCGTGAACAAAATGATGACATCGACCGGGAAGATTTTGCCCAACGGTTCGATGCTGACTTTATTCTGATGACTGGTGAATTAAGCGCACTGATTAAAAGCGCCATTGAAGCGCTCGGCGGCGAAGCAGAAAAATAACCATACAATAATCGCCAGTCTATTGCTCGTTCCCCCTTACTGGCGATAATATCAACCTATTTCCAGAGCCAATAATAACGTTAAAGCTATTCACGGTAATCCCATTAATCCAACTAGGTATTCAATGAATTCAGCTAAAAAAGGCTATCAACCTCCTTTCTCAATTACAGCTAAAATGATCCAATTAGTTGCTGAAATTAGCGAGAATATCGGGCGGTTAAGCACAGAGCAGGAACAAATAAAAGCTCTGCGATTGAGACGTATCAATCGGATACTAGCCATTCACGGCTCACTGGCAATTGAAGGTAACTTACTTGATGTAAGCCAAATCACCGCCATCGTTGATGGAAAGCGCGTTATTGCGCCAATCAGTGAAATACAAGAAGCGCGTAACGCCATCTTAGCTTATGAAAAGCTCAACCATTGGCATTTCACATCAGAGCAAAACTTACTGGAAGCCCATTATGTTCTGATGAAAGGATTACTAGATAATGCCGGCAGTTATCGACATGGTGGAGTCGGTGTGATGGATGGAGAAAAAGTCATTCATATGGCGCCACAGGCAAATCGGGTTCCAAACCTCATGGGTGACCTTTTTCACTGGTTAGGCTCTACCGATATTCACCCACTTATTGCCAGTTGCATTTTCCATTACGAATTTGAATTCATTCATCCGTTTGCCGATGGAAACGGCAGAATGGGCAGATTATGGCAAACACTAATCCTAAACCACTGGAATCCATTATTCGAATTTATTCCCGTTGAAAGCCTGATTTATGAACATCAAGCTCATTACTATCAGGCAATTAATCTCAGTAGCCAACTCGTTGATTGTGCGCCATTTATTGAATTTATGCTGCACATGATCCGTGATGCAATTCTGACATCTACCCATCAGGCTACCCATCAGGCTACCCATCAGGCTACCCATCAGGCTACCCATCAGGCTACCCAACAAGTTAAACAATTAATTATGGTATTGAAAGGGGAAATGAACCGCGGGCAACTGCAATCAGCCCTTGGATTAAAAGATCGTAATTCATTCCGTCTGCGCTATTTGCAACCCGCTCTAGAAGCGGGATTAATTGAAATGAGCCATCCAGAAAAACCTAGCAGCCCATTACAACGCTATCGTTTGACAGAAAAAGGGGTGAATTTAAAAACTCACCACAAATAGCGAAAAGTAACCAATCCCTACCCTATCGGAGACTTCGATGAAAACCTGCACAAATAAAATAGGACTATAATATTTACTTAAATATCAATATATTAAAAAAAATAATTCAACCACATCAGCGAAACATTTACCCCTTTCACTATTTCGGCAAACTCATTAAGTAGACATTAACACCATAAATATAGTGCTTTAATGTCCACTTAAAATAACTATAATCAAGTGAACATCAAAACCACAAATAAATAGAGTTATTGTCTAGTTATGGATAGATCTACTGCATTGAAACGTTTTATTGACTGGGACAAAAAAGGGCGATGTGTCTTCACCCTTGCCGATCTCAGAAAAATCTTTCTTGAAGATAGCCCCAAAACACTCCAAGCGGGCTTAAATCGTCTGGTTAAAGAATCGATGCTTTCACGACCTGTACGCGGAGTTTATCTGTTTAACTTTGCTCATAGTCACGATAGTTACACCATTGAACATATTGCCAAAGCTCTACGACGTGGTGAGTACAATTACGTTAGCCTTGAATCAGCATTAAGCGAATATGGCGTTATTTCACAGATCCTGATCGATAGGCTCACCGTGATGACAACAGGCCGAAAAGGTCTTTATCACACTCCACTGGGTACTATTGAATTCACTCATACCAAACGCCAACAGGAAGATATCTTAGCGAGTATCACACAAGCAGACCGCCCTTTGAGACTCGCCAAACTTGAATGCGCATTACGTGATTTAAAACGAGTTGGTCGCAATACCCAGCTCGTCAAGCGAGAGGGTTTCTGGCGGGAAAGTTTGGAGAGCCAGTGTCCTTAACATGGCGGCAAGCTCCGTCTGGCGAACAGAATTTCATTAAAACAAAGTACCGGATAAAAAACCAGCACTTTGTCAATAATCTGAACAGGCTCTTATAAGAGCCTGTTTAACTTTACTCTCCAATAATTAACGTAAAAAGAAGATAATCTATTCTAATATTTTCTCTGCATATAAAATTAATGATGAATTAGCTCTAATGAATACAATGTTACCGTTGAAGGTTTCGCGCCTTTATCTACCAACGTTAATTTATTATTAGCTATAGACACATTAATTTGGTTAGTCACCTCTGGTGGTGTCATTTTTTCCAGCGATCCGCCTTCTTGAATACGATACGCTTTTATTTTAAATTTCTTGCAACCTATATGATCAATCACCACTGTAACACCCTGATCACTATAAGTATAATCCCGAGCTTTAGGTCTTAAAAGAGAATCTTCAGGAAGTTGCTGTACCGGGTCATTTTGTACTACCACATTATTAGATTGAATGGTTGTCGGATCAACACCACCAAACCATTTATTTTGACTACAAGTATCCGTTAATTGATCTAATGTTCGACTCGTATCCAAATAATATTGTCGATATAAGTCCGCAGGAACGGGTGCTACATTACCATCGGAAAAATCTTTATCCACTTTATAATTTGCCGCGAGGATATTAATTTTATTACCTGATTTATTTTCAGCTGCCAGAACCGTTAAGCCGGTTGCAAAATCTTTCTGACCACTTAATATATAAGGTGTTTTTAACATTTTAGCAAAAAGACTAAAAGATTGAGCTGAATAGGTACAGAAATTTCTAACGTTTAGGTCTTTAGGATTAGGCTGATCATTAAACAAACCAAAAGATAAACCATCACCCCGATAATAATGAGCCAGGTCAACTTTGGTATATTGCATATAAATCAACGAGGAAGCGATATAGGCTGCGTTTTTAGGACTCTGCACTTTTGTAAATGTATTTCTCGACCCAAAAGGACTAGAGTTCCACTCAGTACAAATACTCTCTGTTTTAGTAAAGTCATAAGTATGCAAACTTTTCTGAATCGTATTACCCATATCAATAATGTTTTGCGGGTCTCCAGTATCAACGTATCCATGCCAAGAAAAGAAATCTAACGGTACATTATTATCCCGACAATATCGGAAAAATCCATCAATATAATGTCCTCCCGCATGATTACTAAACGAAATACCTGCACCACCGACTTTAGCATCAGGATCAACCATTTTAATTAATCTCACTACTTTTTCATATAATTGATAATACTTTTGTGGATCATCAGTATTCCAGAAAAACAGTAAATCAGGCTCGTTCCAAATCTCCCAATAGCTTATTTTTCTCGGCAACCCAATGCTGGCATAGTTTACACCATAACGATTCACCAAGGTTTTAACTAATATTGAATAAATATCAAAATCCTCTGGTATTTCATAACCGCCATCAAGTGAACGCCCAATACGAAACATAAGTTGTCGCTGAATATTATCTGGATTCAGATCTGCTTGATTATTCAGAACATCACGCAGATAAGCATCCGTCATTTCATAATTAACCTCTTTTAATGCAAGACTCACATCATGATTTCTCATTCCGATAGCCGCATTGGGAAAAATAGTTCTGATATTTGCAATATCAGCAACAAGCTTTTTAGCTGCGGGTTTATTTTCCTCTGGCACATTGACAATCATTTGATTTTGATTGTTTTTCCTATCCACCTGGAAATAATTATCCATATCCCCAATACCAAAGCCGTCATGAAGCCGGATATGTGTAATTCCCATCTGATTAAATTCATTATCTAAATCAGGAAAACCCGGCGCCAGAGATTTAGGAAGACCATTGACACCATTAACCGCTTTAAGACGTGAGTTATACCCTGCTGATAAATCTCGATGATTTTTATTAAACGAAAAAACTTTAGTCATAATACCCTCTATATTAATTAAGAAATTGTATTCCTATAAACCAAAAATAATATCAAAGAATAAATACATTTCTCTGACAACTCAATAACAATAAATGAATGGAAGACTTATATAATAGTTAAATATCACTTTTAACTACGCCTTAAAATTCCCAGCTGTTACTTTGAATTTATTGAATTAACCAAACAATTACATTAATACCCTTCATCTTTCAAGCTGCTGCTTTGTTGGCTGCTTTCACTCACCCCAGTCACATAGTTATCTATGCTCCTGGGGATTCGTTCATTTGCCGCCGCGCTGCAACTCGAAATCCATTAGGTAAATACAATTATTTACGATAATAAAATTCACTCTGCAACTTATTTAACAACACAGCATCAAAAGAGAAAAACAATATAAAAATCAACCATGAGCTGATGTTAATAACAATGATTAAGTAGCAAGAAATAAAATCACATAGAGAGAAGGCCATATTAAACAATATCGCAGAAAAACCATCAATATATATTATAGACATATTTTAAATCATATAAAAATAACAAAAAAAGCAGAAACTATAAATAAATACATATTAATTAATAAGTTATTATTAAATAGGCTCTTTTTAGAGCCTATCAAATTAAAATGATTTTATTTTTCATTGATTAATTGATCGGAGGGGATAATTTACTATAATATTTCCATCACATATAAAATCAATTATTATCTAGCTCTAATGAATATAATGTTACCGTTGCAGGCTTTGCTCCCTTATCCACCAACGTTAATTTATTATTAACTATAGACACATCAATCCGGTTAGTCACCTCTGGTGGTGTCATTTGTACCAAAGATCCACCGTCTTGAATACGGAATGCTTTAATCTTAAATTTTTTATAACCTATATGGTTAATTACTACGGTAACACCCTGGTCGCTATCAGTATAATCACGACTTTTAGCTCTCAACATATTATTATCCGGAAATAGCTTAACAGGCTCATGTTGCACTACCGCATTATCAACCTGAATGGCTGTCGGATCAACGCCACCAAACCATTTATTCTTACTCCAGGTATCTGTTAATTGATTCAGTGATCGGCTAGCATCAAGATAGTATTGTTGATATAAATAATCAGGAGCTGCATCACCATCGGCAAGACTCTTATCAACTTTATAATTTGCGGCAAGGATATTAATTCTATTACCCTCGGCATTCTCGGTTGCCAAAACAGTTAAACCTGTGGAAAAATCCTTATTACCACTTAAAATATAAGGTGTTTCGAACATTCTGGCAAACAGGTAAAAGGATTGAGCTGAATAGGTACAGAAATTTTTGACACTCGGATTTTTAGAACTGGGCTGGTTGTTAAATAAACCAAAAGATGAACCATCTCCTCGATAATAATAAGCTCTGTCGGCTTTTATATATTGCATATAAATCAACGTGGAAGCGATATATGCCGCATTTTTAATACCCTGCACTTTTGTATATGTATTTTTTGTCCCAATAGGACAAGAATTCCATTCAGTACAAAAACTTTCTGTATCGGTAAAACCATAAATATGCAAACTTTTTTGAACTTTATTCCCCACATCAATAATATTTTGCGGATCTCCAGTTTCAACGTATCCATGCCAAGAAAAGAAATCTAATGGTACATGATTATCTCTACAATACCGTAAAAACCCATCAAGGTAATCTTCTTGTGCTCTATCAGCAAACGCAATACCAGCACCACCGACTTTAACCGAAGGATCAACCGCTTTAATTATCCTTGCAATTTTGGCATATAATTCATAATATTTTTTAGGATCATTATTATTCCAGAAAAAAAACAAATCAGGTTCATTCCAAACCTGCCAATAGGTTATTTTTCTTGGCAAACCGATTCTGGCATAGTGTAAAGCGTAGCGATTCACCAGTACGCTGACTAATATTGCATAAATATCAAAATCCTGTGGTATTTCATAACCACCATCACCGGAACGTCCAATACGAAACATGATTTGTCGCTGAATATTATCAGGGTTCAGATCGGCTTTATTATTCATAATATCGCGCAGATAAGTGTCAGTCATTTTATAATTAGCCTCTTTTAATGCAAGACTAATATCATTATTTCTCATCCCGGCAGCCGCATTGGGAAATATACTTCTGATATTTGAAATATCAGTGAGCAGTTTTTTAGCCGCGGGTTTCTTGTCTTCTGGAACATTAACAATAATTTGATTTCGATCATTAACTCGATCCACCTGGAAATAATTATCCATATCACCAATACCAAAACCATCATGAAGCCGGATATGGGTAATTCCCATCTGATTAAATTGATCATCTAAATCAGGGAAACCCGGCATCAAAGATTTAGGGACACCATTAACACCATTAACCTCTTTAAGCAATGAGTGGTGTCCTGCCGATAAATCTCGATGATTTTTATTAAATGAAAAAACTTTAGTCATAATAAACCTCTATATTCATTAAGAAAGAATATTGCTATAATTCAAAAATAATATAGGAGAATAAGTATATTCCTATGACAACTCAACAACAATAAATGAATCGAACACTTAGATAATAGTTAAATATCACTTTTAACTATATCTTAAAATTACCATCCATTAATTTTAATTTATTACATCAATCAATAATCACATAGATATAATTATTTACACCAATAATCGTTCCTGTGCTTTATTTAATAAAATCAGCAGCAAAGAACATATACTTCAATAATAAATTGATATTAATAACGACAGTAAAAAAACACCCAATAAAATCATATAGTGAGTGAGTTATATTAAATAATATCGCATAAAACCATTAATATATATACCTAATAGATTTCGAGTTGCAGCGAGGCGGCAAGTGAACGAATCCCCAGGAGCATAGATAACTATGTGACTGGGGTGAGTGAAAGTAGCCAACAAAGCAGCAGCTTGAAAGATAACGGGTATATAAGGCGGATTCGACTAAACAATCTTAGCAAGCCGCCTCTGCAATAACGACATAAATACTGTTAATTTTGCTGGCGGGTGAGCAAGTGCCCGCAGTAAATAAATATCTTCTTTACGTCCATCTGGATCATTAAATAAAGGCACCAGTTTTCCAGAACGAATATCTGTGGATACCACCCAATTAGGCAGAAGCGCTATTCCAAATCCACTCACCGCGGCCATTCTCAATGTTTCAAAGTCATCGCTGCGAAGAATCCTTTTCTCATCGTTGAAGTTAATAGAATCCCGATAACGTGACCAGCAAATGCCAGCGGGGTCATGATGTTTATCAAGCAAATAGTGATTATTTAATTCGGTAAATGACGTCGGTGTTCCATACCTTTGAATATAGCCTGGGCTGGCACAAATAATCCAAGTTTGTGTAGAGATGCACTTTGAATAAAGCGTGCTATCTTTTAATTCACCAATACGAATAACAGCATCAAGACGATCTCTGACGGGATCAGTTAAACGCTCGGTTTGATCAAGTTCAACCTGAATTTTAGGATATTGAGTAAATAGCTCTGCTAGCATCGGAATAATATGTTGACGCCCAAAGGTTGGCAGGCAAGCTATACGTAATATCCCTTGCGGCTCGCCATCCAATGCCGCTAATTCAGCCTGAACATCAACAAGATCATTGATAATACCTTGCGCCCTTGAAAATAAAATCTCACCGGCATCAGTCAATGATAAACCACGGGTAGAACGAAAGAATAGTTTTGTCTCTAGCATCTGTTCGAGGTTATCTACTTGACGAGTGATAGAAGATGCCGCCATACCTTGCAAACGAGCAACGGCAGAAAAACTTTGTGAACGAGCAACATGAATGAATGTTGCTAGCATATCGGTACGTAATAAATCTTTCATCGCAATTTTTACCTTCGAATATTCAAACATCTTATACATTACAAATAATACACAATATCTAACACCGCTATCATCTTTGCATTCTACGCAAAACAACTTCGCTCGCTCTCTTTATTCTCGCAATCTGCGGATAGTGTCAAAATCATTTCATCATAATTCCGGCCAAATGCTGAGAGTTCCCATGTTAAATACGGCAATTAAACCAAACCCTATTTCTTCCGTTTCTCTTATCTTATTATCTGCTGCTTGTGGTTTTGCTGTAGCGAACATTTATTATAACCAACCATTATTGCCAGTAATTGGGACAAGTTTTAACGTTAATGGTTCAATATCCGGTTGGATCGCGACATTAACGCAAATCGGCTACGCTGCGGGGCTTTTATTTTTTGGACCGCTTGGAGATGCACTAAGCCGCCGCAAGCTTATTTTCTGCCTCTTAATTGGCAATATAGTCAGCCTTACCTTGTGTGCCACAGCGCCGAATTTTACATGTTTTCTAATAAGTAGCCTGATTGTGGGATTTACTTCTATTTCAGCACAAATCATTATTCCAGCCGTATCCGGTTGGGTAATCCCAGAAAAGCGCGGCCGAGCGGTAGGCAATCTAATGAGTGGCCTTTTTGCCGGAGCACTGCTTGCCAGGGCATTGAGCGGCGCAGTCGGAGAACATTTCGGCTGGCGTGAAATGTTTGTATTGGCAGCTTTAATTGATATATGCCTGTTTATTCTGGTCTGGTTTGTATTGCCACAAATAGAAACACCACCCACGATAAGTTACAGCCAACTTCTTATTTCACTCAGTAAATTAGTAAAACAGCAATCCCTTTTGCGTGAAGCGGCATTATCCGGTTTTTTACTGTTCGCCGCTTTTAATACGTTGTGGGGTTCTCTGGCTTTATTACTTTCCCAACCACCTTACGGATGGGGAAGCGATATCGTAGGTCTCTTTGGTTTGACGGGAATTGTGGGAATGCTAGCTTCACCAATAATAGGTTCATTGACAGATCGCTTTGGTGGGAGAACTATTGTTGCCACAGGTGCTTTATTAGTGACATTAGCCTTGTGTCTAATTAGCGGCACGAGCCACAGTATTCTATTTTTATTCGCCGGTATTATTCTGTTGGATCTTGGCAGCAGAGCAGGTTTAGTGGCAAATCAAACACGGTTATATACATTATTACCTGATGCCCGCAGCCGACTAAATACCGTATTTATGACCTGTTATTTCGCCGGCGGCGCAATAGGTTCCTCTTTAGGCGCTGTCGCCGCCTGGTATTTTTCTTGGTATGGCGTCGCTTTCAGCGGCGGAGGATGCGCATTATTAGCCGTTCTGAGGGTTCTGTTTAGCTCAAACAGCAGATAGAAGTTACGTCAGTGAAAATCATACATCCAATCATAACCTATAAGTTATACATAACTCTTGAGTTATACCTCAAGATGCGATATAACCTCCTCTGTTAAAGGAGGCTGAATGTTTGAGTTGATATTTCACCCTGATGCTTTAAATGAAATTCGGGCGCTCGATAAGCCAATGAAAGCAAAAGTATTAACGGCACTTGATAAACTAGAAGCAAAAGGCAATGTATTACGTTATCCCAATACTGATATTATTCGTGAGGGATTATTTGAATTGCGAGTTGGCAAGAAAGATATTACGCGAACTTTTTTTGCCTTCGCTAAGGGAAAGAAAATTTATATCTTACATACATTTATAAAGAAAACACTAAAAACACCCCCCACCGAAATAGCCATAACCTTAAAAAGGCTTGAGGAGTTGAATGATGAGCATTAAAGGTGTCCCATATTCCGACGTTAAAGCTGAACTGCTTGCTGATCCAGAAGTTCACACCCTTTATATGGCTGAGAAAAAAGAAGAAGAGTTGAAGGAGCTTCTTCTTAATATGCGTAATCAGGCAGGATTAAACAGCACCCAAGTTGCCGAACGGATGGGGATCACTCAACCCGCTGTAAGCAAACTGGAAAGAAATGCTGGGAAGGCCAGTATCTTAACACTTGAGCGCTATGCTGCTGCTTGTGGAGTCAGTTTAAGTATTAGCTTTCAAGTCTAATTGAAAGGACAGGTAAAGTTGCTACCCTTAGTTACTGAACCAAGTTATTAGCAATCCGAGCCCAATGATGAGGTTTATCTGTTCCCACCGAAAATTTCATTTACCACTTTTTTCCACCAATGCTTCCTAATCTTAACCGCGCTTCTTAGCGCGGTTATTTAGTGAAGAGGCCGCTAACTCGATGAAACCGCTTCCATCCCTACCAAGCCCACTTTCAGATAGCCCGATTTACGCAAAGAATCCATCACACTCATCAGTGTTTCATAATCCACAGTTTTATCAGCTTGAAAGAAAATGGTTGTCTCTTTATTGGATTGGGTGGTCTGATCCAATACCGCCGCCAAAGTATCATAATCGACCTGTTGATCTCCGACATAAAGCTGGCGATCAGCTTTAACCGTCAAGAATACCGGTTTTTCTGGACGCGGCTGCGGTTTTGCCGACGAAGCAGGTAAATCCACTTTAATATCAACGGTTGCCAGTGGTGCTGCTACCATGAAGATAATCAACAACACCAACATCACGTCAATAAATGGTGTGACGTTAATTTCGTGCAATTCGCCGCTATCGCCCAGATCTTCATTAAGACGTATTGCCATAAATCACCTTGTCTTGCTATTTGCCAAATCCAAATCACGGCCAAGCAGTAATAATGACTGTGCCGCCATGTCACCAACCTGACCACGGTAAGCCGAGATCATACGGGCGAAGATGTTATAAATTACAACGGCAGGGATCGCCGCGACCAAACCAAGTGCTGTCGCTAACAAAGCTTCCGCAATACCCGGCGCGACAACCGCAAGGTTAGTTGTCTGTGAGTGGGCAATACCAATAAAACTATTCATGATGCCCCACACCGTACCAAATAGCCCAACGAAAGGAGATATCGCCCCAATGGTTGCCAGATAGCCATTACCACGCCCCATATGACGGCTGATAGCCGCAACGGAACGTTCCAGACGGAACGCAGCACGTTCTTTCGTGCTATTCAAGTCAGTGCTCTCAGAAGATAATTGACGTTCTGCCTGTACTTCACTCAGCAACAAGCGGCTGATACTGTGTTTGCTGAAACCTTCGGCAATTTCCGCAGCCTGATCAAGGCTATTCACGTTCGTTAAAGCAAATTGCTCTTTACGTAAACGACGGCCAGCAGCCAGCAGTTCAGTACCTTTTGAGAAGAACAGAGCCCAAGTAATAACAGAAGCAATCACCAGGCCGATCATAACAGCCTTAACCACAATATCAGCGTTCTGATACATGCCCCAAATAGACAGATCGGTAGCAAAACCACTGGAAAGGCTAGCTTCATCAGCAGTAACTTTAGCTGCAACCTCATCCGTTGCAACCGGCGTAACTTGGGTGGATTCTGTCGCAGATGCCGTTTGCGGCGCAATCTGATTTGCAGATTGTGCAGTTGCATCCGTCGTTGCCGAGATGGTAGCCGGGGTAGATCCTGCAATCTGTACGGCTTTTGCCGTGGTATTGTTATCTGTTGCAGATGCTGTATCAGCCAATGCTGAACCTGTCAGCCCGAACGCTAATATTATTGAAGCAGTCAAATTTCGCATCAGTTGGCCTTTACTCCCTTTGCTATAAACCTTGTTATTTAGCAGTGAATTACTTTTCGTCATCTCACTAACCTTATTTGTACTGAGTCTTCACTCATCTTCACCAGACTGAATGAACATGCAGGCTGATAATATCAAACATTAAGTGATTTGATAGTAATTATCATTATTGTTTAATAAAAAAGTATTACCCCTTCACAAAATAAAGTTAGAGAGCCCCTACTCACAGGTAATGAGATGAATTTTCGTCAAGTTGTCTTAATCCCTTTGTACAAAAAGGGCTAAATCTTTTAACGTGTTAACTCTATTTTTTTACACCATTTCAGAAATTGAAGTGTTAAAGGCGGCAATGGATCATGGCAGAAAAAAAACTGGAAACTTTACTGGTCAATGTAGGTAGAAGCCAAAAATTTACTCAAGGCGCAGTCAATCCCATCATTCAGCGAACTTCATCGGTGATCTTCGATTCTGTCGCCGCCAAAAGACATGCAACGCAAAACCGGGGCAAGAGCGAACTGTTTTATGGTCGCCGTGGTACACAGACTCATTTCTCTTTCCAAGCAGCAATGGCTGAACTGGAAAGTGGCGCAGGCTGTATGCTTTACCCTTCTGGGGCTGCCGCGATTAGTCATGCCATTCTCGCTTTTGCCTCCGCCGGTGATCATATTCTATTAACCGGTTCAGCTTATGACCCGACGCAAAACTTCTGCGACAAAATATTGTCACGGATGAATATTACCACCGATTATTTCGATCCTATGATTGGCGAGGAGATTGCTGATCTGATTAAGCCCAATACCAAAGTGGTGTTTCTTGAATCCCCTGGCTCTATCACGATGGAAGTACAGGATATTCCCGCGATTGTCCGTGCGGTACGACGCACCAATCCAGATATTGTCATCATGATCGATAATACTTGGGCGGCAGGTGTGTTGTTTAAAGCGCTAGAATTCGACATCGATATTTCGATTCAATCGGGCACCAAATATATTATTGGTCACTCAGACGCAATGTTAGGTATTGCTGTCGCTAATGAACGTTGTTGGGCGCAACTGCGAGAGAATTCCTATTTGATGGGGCAGATAGCAGATGCCGATACGGTCTATATGGCCAGTCGAGGATTACGTACTTTAGCCATTCGTCTGAAACAACATGAAAAAAGCAGTATTGAAATAGCACGCTGGCTGCAACAACGAACCGAAGTGGCCGCTGTCTATCATCCCGCTCTGCCTTCCTGCCCCGGTCACCATAACTTTATCCGTGATTTCAGTGGCAGTAGCGGCCTGTTCTCTTTTCAATTGAAAAAGAAGTTAACTCCCCAACAATTTACGAATTATCTGGATAATTTTCACCATTTTAAAATGGCATTCTCATGGGGCGGTTTTGAATCCCTCATTCTGGGTTATCAACCAGAAGAGATAAAAATAATACGCCAATACGATATTTCACAAAGGACGATTCCACAAAGAACGGGCTCTTTGTTCCGCTTACACATTGGGCTGGAGAATGTTCAAGATTTGATTGATGATCTCGCTGAGGGGTTTAAGCGAATTTCTGTTGATTAATTTTATCGTTATTCAATGTAATAAACTGAAAAACTTAACACTTAGAAGTCATAATGAAGCGATAATATAGATACATTGCCAGTACAATGCATTTGCATTACACTTCGTTAAACAGATTCTCAAATCAGCATAACGAGGTAGAAATATGCACGCATTACCACGTGTTGAGTTCGAGGTTGGTGCAGAATCCAAGCTCACCAGCCGCAGCCAGACAACTATCCCAACTTCTGTCCGTAAAGCGCTTAAGCTAAAACCAGGCCATGACAGTATCACATATAAGATTTTATCTTCTGGTGATGTACTTATTAGTCGTAAAAACAGCAAAGAAGAAAAAGATCCTGTCATGGAATCATTTCTGAACTTTCTGGCAAAAGACATTAAGAAACATCCTGAACAAGTACAACAATTAGATGAACAACTCATTAACCGGGGGAAGTCACTTACCGCTGGAATAGACATAGATCTGAACAATCCATTATCCGATGACGATGAGTAAAGAACTATGTATGATCGAATATGTGTAATAAACGGATGGGCTCTTTTTGCTCATCCATGCTTTATAGAACAATTAAAACAAGCAATAGATAAGGCAGAACAACTTCAGCAAAAATATCCAAATGATTACCTGAAAAAAAATGATACAAAACGCTTGGCGGCAATCATAAAACTTGTCACTGAAATTATTCCCAGTGACCCAGCTAATATAACCTTTCGTTTAGGTGACACATTAGGTGGCAAAAGAAAACACTGGTTCAGAGCAAAATTTTTCCAACAATATCGCCTTTTTTTCCGTTTTCACGTCGAAAGTAAAATTATTATCTTTGTCTGGGTAAATGATGAGAAAACAAAAAGGACATATGGTGATAAGCATGATGCTTACAAAGTATTTGATGAAATGCTTAATGCTGGACACCCACCAGATGACTGGAATTCTCTTTTAAAAGAATCTATTGATTCACCACACTTAACTAAACTTATTAATGAACATCAGCCATAGTTTCTCCTAATAAGGGATAAAATCAAGCCATGCTTAAGCTTTTACTGTAAACTGACTTTATATATACAGATGCAATAAATTTATCTTATACCTAATAGATTTCGAG